>JAQVZR010000149.1 GCA_028708105.1 Desulfoplanes sp.
TCGGGGCCCAGGTTGTCGATGTTCAGCCGCGTAGAGAACCCCCGCAGTCCTAAGGGGGGGCGAGCGGTATAGTATTTTACACATACCATCAGCCGGGTATTCCGGCAGAGGAGATTGTATAATGGGAATGAATGATCTTGTTCGTCAGGCGCAGATAATGCAACAGAAAATGGCCACCATGCAGGAAGAGCTTAAGACGAAAACCGTGGAAGCGTCGTCCGGTGGCGGGATGATCAACGTGACCGCCAATGGTGGACAGGAAATTTTGTCCATCCACATCGATCCCACGGTGATCAATCCCGAGGACGTGGATATGCTCCAGGATTTGGTTCTGGCCGCGGTCAATGAGGCCCTGAAAAAAGCCAGAGATATGGTTCAGTCGGAAATGAGCCAGCTCACGGGCGGGATAAATATCCCCGGGCTTTTTTAACGCCTATTTTTTGAAAAGAGTGGCCCCCGGCAGCCTTATATTCCTCGCGGAGAGCGTGGGCGTCCCGTCCGCATTTTTTTGTACCATCCTTGCGTGTGCAACGTTTTGATTGTTTTGGATGTTGGATTTGTGATCGGTTTTTTAGAAATGTTCCGTCCGGACGCTGTCCGGGCGGAGCGTGTTGTTATGAGGGTGTTCTCTATTGTCGAATCTTCCCAAGCCTCTGCAAGATGTTGTTGAACGTTTTTCCTCCCTGCCGGGCATCGGCCCCAAGAGCGCCTTGCGTATGGCTATGGCCATTCTTAAATGGCCGGAGGTCCAGGCTCAGGGATTGGGACAGAGTATTCTGGCCCTACGCAAAAGCCTGGCCATCTGTTCCCAATGTGGCAGCCTGGCTGACAGTGATCCCTGCCCCATCTGTTCTGACCCTGCGCGGTACAATGGTCAGATCTGCGTGGTCGGTGAGTGGGACTCTCTGCTGGTTATGGAAGAGGCTGGAGGGTATAGGGGACGGTATTTTATTCTCGGCGGGCTGCTTTCCCCCCTGGATGGGGTGCAGCCCCAGGATCTGGAAATTGATCGCCTCAAGGCCTTTTTGCGTCAGGACGATGTGCGGGAACTTATCCTGGCTCTGGGTACCACTGGTGACGCTGAGGCCACAGGGTCGTATCTCAAAAATATGGTGGATAAAGAATTCCCGCAGGTCAGCATCACCCGGTTGGCGCAGGGCATCCCTTTGGGATCTGAGGTGAAGTACATGGATCGCAATACATTGCGGCAATCGTTGCAATATCGGCAGGCGTTGTAGGGAACGGTGCATAGTGCTCCTGTCATCCCAAAATATAGGTATTTTTGTAGGTTCCTCTGATGGGCCTGCATACAACGGGCAGTTCTTGAACTGCCCGTTTTTCAGTGCCACGGCAGATGCTGGAAAACAGCGATTGTACCGCATCAGACCCGGCCAAGACCCTTTTTCAGGAATACGTATCCAGTGAACACTACTCCCCAGACCATCAAGGGCGAGGTTCAATCCATCGTCTTTTCTAATGCTGAGAACGGGTTTCTCATTGCCCGGATCAGAGCCAAGGGAGAACCGGGGCAGGTGGTTGTGGTGGGGAGTATGGGGCAGGTGTCTCCCGGGGAAATGCTCGAACTTACCGGCACCTGGAAGGAACACCCCAAGTTTGGGCGTCAGTTCCAGGTCCAGACGTGTGTTCAGGTGCTCCCGGCAACGGTGAACGGGATCAAGCGGTATCTGGCCTCGGGGTGCATCAAGGGCATCGGCGAGACCATGGCCGATCGGTTGATCACAGCCTTTGGAGCCAAGGTCCTGGATATCCTGGATGAAGAGCCGCAGCGGTTGCTCAAGGTCCCCGGGCTGGGTAAAAAGACTTTGGTCAAGATTCTTGAATCCTGGGAAAAGCAGCGAGAAATCCGGGCGTTGATGCTTTTTTTGCAGAGTTACGGCATTGCCCCTACCTTTGCGGGTAAAATTTTTAAGAAATATGGAATCCAGGCCGTTGAGCGTCTCAAGCAGGACCCTTACCAATTGGTCTATGATATCCGGGGGGTCGGTTTTACCACGGCCGATGCCATGGCCTTAAAGCTCGGTTTTGCTCCGGATTCTCCTCAGCGTATCCAGGCCGGGATTATGTATGTTCTTTTCCAGCAGGGAGAGCGGGGCAATCTTTTTTATCCCCAAGACGCCTTGCTGGAAAAGACGGCCCATGCCCTGGGGGATCTGGATGTGGGACTGCTCCAGGAAGGGCTGAACGGGCTGGTGGAATCCAAGCGTGTGGTGGTGGAAAACCTGCCCGAGCAGGGGATTCATGATGCCGTGTATCCCGTGTTTTTTTACAAGATGGAACGGGAAATCGTATCCAGGCTCCAGGGGCTTGCTTCCCATGCGGTCCATGTCAAGGACGAGAAGCTCCTGGCCGTTGTTGAGGAACAGGAGAACAAAGCCAATATAGCTCTCTCCTCGGAGCAGAAGGATGCCGTGCTGGGGGCCTGCAAAAACAAGGTGTATATTCTTACCGGAGGCCCGGGGACGGGGAAGACCACGATCACCCGCATGGTGGCCTGGTCCCTTCATTCTCTGGGTCTGGAGGTCAAGCTGGCCGCTCCTACGGGCCGGGCGGCCAAACGTCTGGCCGAGGCCACCGGACGTTCGGCCTCCACGATCCATCGACTGCTCAAATACGATCCTGTTTCCGAAGGGGGCTTCTGCTTCAATGAGGACAAAAAACTCAAGGTCGATGCCCTCATCGTGGACGAGGTGTCCATGCTCGATTGCGTTCTGGCCCTGAATCTGTTGCGCGCCTTGCCCTTGACCTGCCGGATCATTCTGGTGGGGGATGTCAACCAGCTCCCGCCGGTTGGTCCGGGCAATCTGCTGCGGGACTGTCTGGAAAGCGGCGTTCTGCCCCATATGCGTCTGACTCAGATCTTTCGTCAGGCTCAGGAAAGCATGATCGTGGTCAATGCTCACAGGATTAATCAGGGGCAATTTCCCGAAGGGGCGACCAAACCCGTACCCCAGGCTGATTTTTTCTGGGTGGAAAACGAGAACCCCCAGCGCATCCAGCAACTGGTCCTCAAAATGGTCTGCGACCGTATGCCTGAGGTCTACGGTCTTGATCCCATGCGCGATGTCCAGGTGCTTACTCCCATGCATAAGGGGGATGTGGGCACCATCCAGCTCAACGCGCTGCTCCAGGAACGCCTCAATCCCCATGGGGACGAGGTCAAAAGGGGGCAACGGATTTTCAGAGTGGGGGACCGTGTTCTGCAGATGCGCAACAATTACGACAAGGATGTGTTCAATGGCGATCTTGGCTGGATTGTTTCTCTGGACCGGGAGGCAGAAACCCTGGAAATCGATTTCGAGGGTCGGGAGGTCAGCTACGATTTTGAAGACCTGGAAGAACTTTCCCTGGCTTATGCTATAAGCGTGCACAAATCCCAAGGCAGCGAGTATCCGGCCATCATCATGCCCGTGGTCACTCAGCATTACATGCTTTTGCAGCGGAACCTTATCTACACCGGTCTTACCCGGGCTAGAAAACTGGCCGTGATGATAGGCAGCCGCCGGGCCCTGTCCATTGGTCTGAAGAACAAGGAAAGCTCCAAGCGGTTTACCCATCTCATCTATCGGCTGCGGGAAGCATTCTAATTCCCGGCAGTTTGCCCTTATTTTTCCCCTTGTGTACCGTGTTTTGCTCGGTATGCACCTTTCCTGATGTATCCTGATCCTCTCTGCCCTTCCCTGTCTGACCATTGGCCCTTGACGTTATTGACGCAATCCATGATCGCAGTACGCAGGGTTTGCAAAAATTTCTGCGTCCGAATATGGGTTTTGATCTGAATAACGGGCTTGAATATTTTATATGATAAAGGAGATACCGTGAAAGATTGCCGCATTGAACACGATTGCATCGGTCAGCGAGAAGTCCCCTGTGAATGTTATTATGGCGTCCAGACCTTGAGAGCCGTTGAAAACTACAAAATCAGCGGTATCCCCATCAGTCATTATCCCCGATTGATTGATTCGTTGGCGTATATAAAAGAGGCAGCAGCTCAGGCCAACTGTGAGTTGGGATTGCTGGATGAAAATAGAGCCAAGCATATTACCCTGGCCTGTGAAAAAATATTGGAGGGAAACCTGTACGATCAATTTGTGGTCGACGTGATCCAGGGCGGTGCCGGGACCTCTACCAATATGAATGCCAATGAGGTCATCGCCAACCTGGGTCTGGAAAGCATGGGCCATGCTTGTGGAGAGTATGAGTATCTGCATCCGAATATCCACGTGAACATGTCCCAGTCCACCAACGATGTGTATCCTACAGCCGTGCGCGTTACCTTGATTATCAAAATCAGCCGGCTTATCGAAGCCATGGCCGACCTGAAAAAAGCCTTTGAAAAAAAGGCCGAGGAGTTCAAGGATATCATCAAAATGGGGCGTACCCAGCTCCAGGATGCGGTGCCCATGACCCTGGGGCAGGAATTTTCCGTGTATGCGGTGATGATCGGCGAAGATATGATGCGTCTGCAGGAAACCAAAGATCTGGTGCGTGAGATCAATATGGGTGCTACGGCCATTGGTACGGGACTGAATGCTCATCCTGACTACGCTGACCTGGTAACGGAAAAACTGTCTGCCCTGCTGGGTATCAAACTGGTCAAAGCTGAGAATCTGGTGGAGGCAACCCAGGATACCGGAGCTTATGTCCAGCTTTCCGGGGTGTTGAAACGTGTGGCGGTCAAGGTTTCCAAAATCTGTAACGATCTTCGGTTGATGTCTTCCGGTCCCCGCTGCGGTTTCAACGAGATCAATCTTCCCCCCATGGCTCCGGGGTCTTCCATCATGCCGGGCAAGGTCAACCCGGTTATCCCCGAGGTGGTCAATCAGACCTGTTTTTATGTGGTTGGAGCGGATATGACTGTGACCATGGCCTGTGAGGCCGGACAGTTGGAGCTCAATGTTATGGAGCCGGTCATTGCTCACAGCCTGTTCAGTTCGCTTATGTATCTGCGCAACGCCTTTTTGACCCTGGCCACCCGGTGTATCGAAGGCATTACCGCAAATGAGGAGGTCTGTCGCAATTATGTCCGTAACAGCATCGGCCTGGTCACGGCGCTCAATCCATATATCGGTTATGAAAAATCCACGGAAGTGGCCCACGAGGCATTGCTCACGGGTACTTCCGTTTATGATATCATTTTAGCCAAAGGGTATCTGAACAAGGATGATCTGGACGATATCCTGTCACCCGAAAATATGATCAAACCTAGATATTTTCACAAAAGGAACTAAGACGCTTTTTCAAGCCTCCGGCCATGGGGTCGGGGGCTTTTTTGGTTTTGGGGACCAGAAGACGTATGGGGCGATACAACCCACGACGCCGGAATGTACCCGGAGCAGAAGACAATGGGGCCAGCGAAATGTTTTTTTCGGTGGATAATAATCCGTCATATCGCTGTGAAATTTGTGCTGCAGCGCGTGTAATAGTTATTCGTTTTCTCCTTGTGTTATCTTTTTAAAAATAGTATGCAGCCACTCGTCTAACGTTTGGGCCTTTGTGATTTTTAC
>JAQVZR010000150.1 GCA_028708105.1 Desulfoplanes sp.
GCCATGCAGAGCGAATGGGCCAGTGCCCAGTCCTTGTCCCATGTGGATACCCTCCTTGCTCCTTTTGTCCGTGCCGATGGCCTGGGATATGAGCAGGTACGGCATTGCGTGCATACCTTTGTGCATGCCTTGAACGGGTTTTCTCGTGGGGGGGAACATGCCAGCCCGTGTTCTCTGGCCTTGGATGGAGAACCTGCTCTTACAGGAGAAAGCGCATACATTGCCGGCATGTCCGCACTGGGAACGTATGATGAGTATGGGCCGGAAGTGGAGATGATCAACCGGGCCCTGGGGGATGTCCTGTGCCAGGGAGATCATCTGGGTCAGCCTTTTGCGTCTCCTGTGGTGGTCTATGATGTTTCTTTGCAGGCTTCATGGACCAGGACGGTCAAGGATACTTTTTTTCGTCTTGCTCAACGGGGGGTCCCTCTTTATTGCCGGTTTGCCGCTGATGATGGGCAGAGGGCAGAACCGGGCGCCGGATCAGGTAGCGGGGTTTCTTCAGGGAGGGCCGATCATCAGAAATGGAGCGGGTTGCCCTATGCTGCCAGCGAGATGACCGGTTCCATTGGAGTTGTGTCCTTGAATCTGCCCAAGCTGGCTTTTCTGGCCCAGGGAGAAACGGATTTCCTTGATCTGATTGCCGAATATGCCGAATATGCTCGTGACGCATTGGAATTCAAACGTAAATTTATGACCGGATATATGGAACGCGGCATGTTCCCTTACAGTCGGCATTATCTGGAACATGGTTTGGACCATCATGCAGGAACGTTGGGTCTGCTTGGTGGACACGAAGCCTGCATGAATCTGTTGGGAAAAGGGATCGGTAGTCAGGAAGGGACGGCGCTGATGATCAGGGTTCTTAAGGGCATGGGAGGCCTTGTCCAGCATTTTACGCGTGAGACAGGCCACCCGTATACCGTGACCTCCATTATGGACAACCAGGCATGTTACCGTCTGGCGGGCATTGACAAAGAACTATATGCAGAAATCGTTTTTTCAGGCAATGGCACTCCCTATTATACCAACGGCATGTATCTGCCCGTTGGTCACAGCCTTGGGGATGCGGAGTGGATGAAGCATCAGGGGACATTGCTGCCCTTGTTTTCGGGAGGAGCCGTGGCCCTGCTCAATCTGTCTCGAGGGGCAGATAGTGAACAGCTGGTTGCCCGGGTCAGAAAAATTTTTTCTGAAACACAGATCTCAGTTATGTGCGTACGAAACACTTCCTTGTGAAATATCCTGCGGAAAAGGCGTAAAATAGACTGGATGACAGGGGAAAAAATGGGTATGCGGCGTTGTCTGGCCGATCTGTTAGACGAAAAAAACATAGACTATACGGACATAGTTGCGAGGGGCGCATGCTGATTCGATGTTGGGGAGCCAGGGGGTCCATTCCTGTTTCCGGAAAAAGTTTTGATCGTTTTGGAGGGGATTCCCCCTGCATGGAGATCAGGGATGACGAAGGAACCTGCCTGATTATCGATTGTGGGACCGGGATGCGTCGTCTGGGAGCCCGGCTCCTGGATGAAGGGCGTGAAGAATATGCGCTGCTGATGACCCATTTTCATTGGGATCATGTGATAGGGTTTCCTTTTTTCAAGCCGTTGTACAAGCCCTCAACCCGAATAACCCTCTACGGCTGGCCCAACGTGCAGGGGAATGTGCAGGAAAAACTTTTTCATGTCATGGCCCCCCCCCATTTTCCGGTTCCGGCCCGGGATATCAGCGCTCAGATAACCTTTGTGCCCTGCAAAGCATCCTTTCTGGATCTGGGTGCTCTGCATATCGAGACCATTGCATTGAATCATCCCAATCATGGGCTGGGATTTCGGATTACTGAAAAGGGAAAAACTTTTGTTTTTTTGACCGATAATGAACTGGCCACGTCCTATCCTGAGGGTTCTTCCTACCACGAATTCGTGGATTTTTGCGCCGGAGCCGATCTGCTGGTGCATGACGGAGAATACTCCGCGAAAGAGTATGCGCTGACGAAAGCATGGGGACATTCCCGGTACCTGGACGCAGTCCAGCTGGCATTGGATGCTAAGGTGGCCCGGCTGGGACTTTTTCATCACAATCAGGATCGGACTGATGACGCCATCGACGCTATCGTCCGGGAGTGCCGTGCTGTGGTGGGGGAGCAGAAAAAAACGTTGGACTGTTTTGCCGTGGCCCAGGATATGGAATGGATTCTTGCGTGAGGTAACGCTGCTGCGGCGGATGGGGATGGTTTCTGCATTGATGATCCAAAAAGGCTGGTCCGGATTCAGGGACCAGCCTTTTTTATTGGCAGGATGCTAAAAATATG
Organism: Desulfoplanes sp.; assembly: GCA_028708105.1. Lineage (GTDB taxonomy): Bacteria > Desulfobacterota > Desulfovibrionia > Desulfovibrionales > Desulfomicrobiaceae > Desulfoplanes. The sequence continues at coordinate 2,315 of JAQVZR010000150.1, forward strand.
CGTGAGGCTTTTCCCGCAAGGATAGGGTGCCTGGCGCGATTTCAGCTCTTGGGCTTACGGTCAATGACCCACTTGGCGATCATGGAAAATATGGCCCCCCAGCCTAGAATCTGGGACAGAGCAATGTCATATTTTCCAAAGGGAATGGCGGCCCATGTTCCCCCCTGGACCCAGATGTATGTCTGAAAGATCATGATGACCGCCCAGCCAATGCCGAACGAGATCGCAAGCTTTTTGAACAGATCACTTATGGAAACTTTTTTGTTTTCAACCATGGGGTGTCCTTGATTTCCGAGGATAAGGGTACTTTTTTCGGGGCCGGTTTACCTGTTTCTTTGCACAAAGGTTGTTATACCTGGATGGTATGAAATTCAAGGAGGTCTATGTATAAAATAAAACACCCTGCGTTATAACGCAGGGTGTTTTATATGGCCAGGGTACCGTGATCCGTTTTGGGAGAAACTTGTTTTGTCTTCGTGTCAGTCCGACGTGCGGACTCTTTCAACTTTTTGATGTTGGTTTTTCCACGCATTCGGATTCACCTGTACCCTCGCCATACGTATTTTCTAGTTATGATTTTACAATAGGCAAGGGCTGAGTCGGTAGGTACTGCTCTTTTATCGGTAAATCCCCTTTGCAAACTGGACGGCTACGGCTTTATCCCAGGCGGGGAGTTTGGAAAAAAACAGATTGAGATCAATATTTTTTTCCCGGCAGTATCTGGCCAGCTGGATGCCGTCGGCAAAGGTCTCAATGCATGTTGTTTGGCCATAACAGTCAAGGACAAGCGTGCCGTCGTGTGCCTTGCTCAGGCGATAGCGGGTGCTCTCATCGTGAATTTCAACATAGGTTTCAGGTGCCATGAGTTTCTCCTAAAAAAGGTTCCCGGGGCAGGGGGGGTACACATGTGGACAACCGCGGTCTGATACCCTGGAATATCTATGGCTATCAAGGGGGAATTTTGTCGTGCCCTTTGGGACTGTGCATCTTTTCCTGCGGGGAAGGCATCGTATGGGGATGTTTCCCTGGTGACGACAATTGATGATAACAATTGCCAACGGTCGTATATCGATATACAGAAGATCAACTTTTCAAAATTATGGAGGAATTGTAATGGCGATTGTAATTAATCATGACGAATGTTTGGGCTGTGAGACCTGTGTCGAATTGTGTCCTGATGTTTTTAAGATGGATGATGACGGAGAAAAGGCAGTTGTCATTGATCCCTCGTCCACCTTGGAGTGTGTCGAAGAGGCTATAGACAGCTGTCCTGTTGAAGCTATCTCCAAAGAATAATCCAAGATACAGTACAGATATACACACAGCACGCACAAAGGGCCGGAGCCGGCAGAACGGCTTCTGGCCCTTTTGTATTGGAAGACGTACGTTCGCATCCTGATACCATCACGGAGGAATCATGGGAGAAATACCATCTGGAAAGATTATGGACCTGTTTCCCGAAGAATTGGAAGGAATGCTTTCTGCGCGCAAAGAAGGCGCGTATGAGATTATAGATGTGCGTCAGCCACAGGAGTACACCAAAGGACATATTCCAGGGGCCAAGCTCATTCCTTTGGGAGAAATTGAAGAACGCATGGATGAATTTTCAACGGATCAGGATCTGCTTTTTTATTGTCGCAGCGGCGCCAGATCCATGGCTGCCGCCTCGCTGGTGCGAGATACCGGCGTGTCATTTCGTGGGATTTATAATCTTGTGGGCGGCTATGGCGGGTATGAAGGAACGGGGCTTGTGGGCATGCCCCGGCTGGATACCATCGACCTGAATCTTTCTCTGCATCAGATTATTGTCCGAGCCATTGATATGGAAAAAGGTGCCTGGCGGTTTTATACACTGTTCCAGGAACGTTTTCCCGATGCCGGATTTACTCCCCGGCTGCACCGCCTTGTGGAACTGGAGAAAAAACACGGCAATGCCCTGTATACATACTGGGAAAAGCATGTTCAGCCCGGTCCGGAGCAGGATTTTGAATCCTTGTTTGCCTCCCTGGACGGAGAGATCCTGGAAGGCGGTGAAAGTCTGGATGACTGGACGAAACGTCTTGAGAGCATGCAGACAATCACCTGTCTTGACCTGGCTGAGGCAGCTCTGGTTATAGAATACAGTGCCTATGATCTGTACCGCAATCTGGCTGATCGGGCCACTGGCTCTGCGGAAATAACCTTTTTCCGACTTTTGTCAGAACAGGAAAAAGGTCATGTCCGGGTGGTTTCAAAGGTTTTCGAGGATTGTTACCAAGAGGACGATTAAGGGTGGCCTTTGTTCTTGCTAGAACAGGCTCCACACCATCCGGGTGGCCATAAAGAGCAGGAGCAGGGCAAAGAATTTTTTGAGTTTTGGCACGGGCAGACTATGGGCCGTTTTGGCTCCCAGGGGGGCTGTGGAAATACTGGCGACAACAATGGTTGCAAGGGCTGTTAGGTGGATGAAGCCAAAACACGGGGACGGTAACCCCTGCGCCATGAGTCCGTTGGCCAGATAGCCTACGGCCCCGGCAACGGCGATGGGGAATCCTATGGCCGCCGAGGTGCCGATGGCCTTATGCATGGGGACGTTACACCAGGTCAGAAAGGGCACGGACAGTGTGCCTCCGCCGATACCCACCAGGCTGGATAAGATGCCGATGATGCCTCCTGCGGTGGTGATGCCTGCGCTACTCGGTAGTTCTCGATTAGGTTTGGGGCGGATATTTAAGAGCATCTTGAGCGCAACATAGTAGAGAAAGCAGGCGAAAAATATTTTCAGAAAATTGGTGGAGAGCTGGGCAGCGATCCAGGTTCCCAGAAGGGTGCCTATAATGATGCCCGGGGTGATTTTCCAGAATGTCGGCCAGAGCACGGCTCCGTGTTTATTGTGCGCCCGCATGCTGGAAACGGATGTGAACATGATGCTGGCCAGGGAGGTCCCCAGGGCCAGATGGAGGATATGTTCGGGAGGCAATCCCTGGGATGTGAACATGAAGGTAAGCATGGGTACGATGACCAGACCGCCGCCGATACCAAGAAGACCGGCCAGAAAGCCGGCGACAGAACCGAGAAGCAGATACATGATGAGAACTGTGAGCATGAAACGTCCTTTGTGCGTAAGGTTGGGGGGATATCTCTATATAATAAAGGAGCCGTGTGCAGGGAAAGGCAGAAGATAGCCCGAACGGGATATCTTTTTGTTTTTAGAATGTCGGGG
>JAQVZR010000151.1 GCA_028708105.1 Desulfoplanes sp.
ACCTGTTTTTTCAGGGAGGTTATGGTTTTGCCGAACATATATTCTTTGATATCCGGATGTCCCTTAGCCTTAGTCATTTTTGTTATGGAAGGATGGAAAGTTGCGGTTCCATTGATATCTGAATGGGTAGAGTAGGCTCAAATGTTCCGCTACCTCGTATCTTATCTTCCTTCTCAAACCTCCCCTCTTGGACATTCTGTTCCCAGGCCTCATGCGTCTGTATGACAACATTTTTATGAAAACATTCTTGTCCTTCAAAATGTTTCGTCGTAATTACAGAGAGCTTTTTATGGATCTGTTTGGTAATCATGGGCTTCGGGCGGCTCTTTTCCGTGCTGGATACGGTAATGGCAATAACATCGCTGATGAGCATGGGGGGAATATCCTACGTATGTGCTTGATGAACAGTGCAGAGGCAGAACCTCCACAATCTTTGGAATCAGCAACTATCTTTTTTTGAGCGACAACAGTGCCCCTTGCGTCCTATCTGCCGGTACAATGCCTGCTACATCAGGAAAATCAGATAAACCAGATGTTGAGTTGTTTCTTTATAGGGATATGACTTCAAGGCCTGACAAAGAGTGCCTTCGATGTCTTTGGCGGGGTCATAAACACATTGGCAGATTTTTAAGTAGCCTGGCCAAATCATACCATTGTCAAGATGTAAGATTATTACAACATTTCCCAGGAGTTTGTAACGTTATCATGAAATATTACGCACATTCGACGGATAATCCGGACAAATCTGACTGGCAGGGGCTTAAAGAACATCTTCAGAATGTGGCGGATCTGGCTTCGGGTTTTGCTGAGGTGTTCAGTGCAAGAGAGTGGGGGGTTATGGCGGGATTGTTGCACGATGCGGGCAAGGCCACCCATGCGTTTATTCGGCGTCTCGAAGGTCAGCCCATTCGTGTCAACCATTCCATTTTTGGGGCCAGACTCAGCCGGGAACTGGGGGGAAAACTGGGGCTTCTCATGTCCTATGCCATTGCCGGACATCATGGCGGCCTTCCCGATGGCGGCATTCAGGAAGGTCAATTGCATTATCGTCTCAAACATGAACGGATACCAGACGTGGCGAAGATTATGCCCGCCATGGAAACTCCGATTGATTTGCGACTGCCGTTTACCAAGCGTCCGGAGCATCCCGGTTTTGCTTTGTCCTTTTTTACCCGCATGATTTTTTCCTGCCTCACAGATGCGGATTTTCTTGATACTGAAGCCTTTTGTGATCCAAACAGAAATGTTGCACGCACACGTATCTGTACACGTAAGAGTGACCTTGCTTCACTGAGGGACGCATTGAATGACCGGCTCACCAATTTGGAGAAACATGCTGTGCCGTCCAGAGTCAACACGTTACGTCGGTCGGTTTTGAATGATTGTCGTGTTGCAGCCAGAAAAGAGTCCGGTTTCTTTTCCCTGTCTGTGCCCACGGGCGGGGGAAAAACGCTCTCATCCATGGCCTTTGCCTTAGATCATGCCGTGACGCACGGGTTGCGCCGTATCATCTACGCCATTCCTTTTACCTCCATCATCGAGCAGAACGCCCACGTTTTTTCTTCTGTGTTTGGCAGAGAGAACGTGCTGGAGCATCATTGCAATTACAAGAACAAAGATGTTCCCGAAGAAGAAGGGTATGACCGCTGGCGGGGCTTGGCCGTTGAAAACTGGGATGCACCCGTGGTTGTCACCACCAACGTGCAATTTTTTGAATCCCTGTTCAGCAACAAGCCTTCACGATGTCGCAAACTGCACAATATTGCACGTAGCGTCATTGTGCTCGACGAGGCCCAGGCCATCCCCACGGAATATCTGGAACCATGCCTTTGCGCCTTGCGCGAGCTGGTGGAGCATTATGGCTGTTCTGTGGTGTTGTGCACAGCCACCCAGCCGGCTCTGGATGACGAGAGCCTCCGCAGTCGTCTACAGCAGGTACAGGAAATTGTAACCGATCCGAAAAGACTTTATGCTGAACTCAAACGTATCAAGGTTATTTTTGAGGGTTCCTTGACGGATGAACTATTGTCCGAGCGGATCGCCAGCTTAAGGCAGGTCTTGTGCATTGTCAGCACTAAGCCTCAGGCGAGGAAGGTGTTTGAACGGTTGCCTGAACGCGACGGTGCGTTTCACTTATCAACCAACATGTATCCCGTGCACCGGCGCCGGGTACTGGATACCATTTGTCAGCGGCTGAAAGAGGGCCTTGCATGCCGGGTTATTTCGACGTCGCTCATTGAGGCCGGTGTTGATGTGGATTTTCCTGTGGTCTATCGGGCCATGGCCGGACTGGATTCCATTGCCCAGGCTGCAGGTCGTTGTAACCGGGAGGGCCGGCAACGCGGTCTTGGGCGTGTTGTCGTTTTCGAGCCGGAAAATCCGCCTAAAATGCCCTGGCTGCAACGCTGTGCCAGCCGTGCAGGTGAAACGCTGCGTACCTTGCCCGGGGAAGATCCCCTTGGACTTGGGGCCATGCGTCGTTATTTCGAGCTGCTTTACGACGTGCAGGATCTGGACAAGAAACAGATCGTCAAGCGGTTGAACGCGCCGGTAGACAGGAATTTGTGTTTCCCTTTTAAAGAAATCGCCCAAGATTTTCGCTTCATCGAAGATGAAGGAACCGCTGTGATCATCCCTGGAGAACCCGAGGCAGAATCCCTTCTCCAGCAGCTGCAATTCACGGAAAATCCGCGTCCTGTCTTGCGCAGGTTGCAGCAGTATGTGGTCACGGTCAGGTCCAGGGAACTGGCCAAGCTTTATTCGGATGGAGCCATTGAAATGATTCAAGATTCCTACCCTGTGCTGCGCAATATGGCCGCCTATAATGAACATGTGGGCCTGTGCGTGGATGAAAGTGAGGTGTGGGATGAATCCAGTTTGATTCTTTAATAAAAACTCATTTGAAATTTTTTATTGACATTGGCAAGCACTATTCATATTCAATAGGCAAAATTGATGAGGAGGTGAGCTTAGGAAAAGTATGTTTTGCCTGTGGAATTTGTGGCTATGAATTATGTGAAATCGGATTCTCCACGAATTCTCCACGGAACCCCCATAAAATGGTTCTATGTCGGCTTCTTTTGAAGTTCGTGGATTGAAACAAATGAGTTTTTATTAAGTGTTATGTGGCAGTAGACTGCACGAAATTACAAAAATTTCGTGCAGTTTTATCAGCTAAGGAGGCGCTTATGGCATTCGGTATCAAACTGCGGGTCTGGGGAGAGTATGCCTGCTTCACCAGACCGGAAATGAAGGTGGAGCGGGTCTCCTATGACGTGATGACCCCGTCTGCAGCACGGGGCATCCTGGAGGCCGTTTATTGGAAACCGGCCATTCGTTGGGTGGTGGACAAGATTCATGTGCTCAAGCCCATCGTTTTTGACAATGTTCGGCGCAATGAAGTCAGCTCCAAGATCTCAAAACCCAATCCTGTTACGGTGGTTAAGAATAAAAAACCGCTTTATTTTTTGGTTGATGACGGTGGAAACCGGCAACAGCGGGCTACGACTCTGCTTCGCAACGTCGAATATGTCATTGATGCCCATTTCGACCTTACCGACAAGGCCGGACCAGGAGACAATGCGGGCAAGCATCTGGATATATTCAACCGTCGGGCCAGGGCCGGGCAGTTTTTCCATCAGCCCTGTTTGGGTTGCAGGGAGTTTCCGGCGTTTTTCGAGTTGCTGGAAGAGGAGGATATCCCCGCCTCCTGCTACACGGGTGAGAAGCGGGAACTGGGCTATATGCTCCTGGATATTGATTTCGAGCACGACATGACTCCGCTTTTCTTCAAGGCTGTTATGAAAGACGGAGTCATAGAACCGCCTTCGCGTTTTTCGGTGGAGGTGCGGGCATGATTCTCCAGGCTTTGTATGAGTATTACCAACGCATGAATGCCGATCCGGATTCAGGCATACCGTCTTATGGCACAAGCATGGAAAATATCTCTTTTGCCCTGGTGCTGGATGCGAAGGGACATTTACGCAACATTGAAGATTTGCGGGAACAGGAAGGCAAAAAGCTTCGCCCCCGTAAGATGGCTGTGCCTATTGCAGAAAAAAAAGCCAACGGTATCAAGCCTAATTTTTTGTGGGATACGACAAATTATGTACTGGGGAAAGGCAAGGAAAAAGACACGGAGAATGAAAAAAAGAAGATTAAAAATGTAGAGCGCATAGCCAAATGTCATGCTTCTTTTGTTGAATACATGAAGACGTATTGTGATGAGTCCGATCCCGGCCTCGCGGCTGTGCGCACATTTCTCACAGGCGAGGGTAACGATATCTCCGGTTTTCCAAATTCCGAGGAAGTCATCGGAACCAATGTTGTTTTTCGGTTAGAAGGAGAACGGGGCTTTGTGCACGATCGTCCGGCAGCTCGCAAGGCTTGGGCATCATGTTTACGCCAGCGTGAACAGGGCGTCCTTGGTCAATGTCTGGTGACGGGAGAGACATCCAAGCCTATTGCTCGGCTTCATCCCTCAATTAAAGGCGTACGAGGTGCTCAGTCGGCAGGAGCGTCCATTGTTGCCTTCGAGCTTGCCTCTGTTAAATCATACGGCAAAGAACGTTCCTATAACGCGCCTGTTAGTCAATATGCAGCTTTTAGCTATGTTTCTGCACTGAATTTTCTTTTGAGTGGAATCAATCGTCAAAAAGTCACCATCGGCGATGCCACCATTGTTTTCTGGGCCGAGCGCATGAGCCCGGCTGAGGATTTTCTGGCCGATCTTTTTGATCCGCCATCCGAGGTGACCCCGCCCGTTACCTCGGAGGACCCTCAAACCACAACCAAAATTCACGACCTGCTCCAGGCCCTACGTTCCGGCAGACGGGCCGTGGATATCATGCCGGATCTTGATGAATCCGTGCATTTTTATCTGCTGGCTTTGGCTCCCAACGCAGCCCGTTTGTCCATCCGCTTTTGGGACGTCGATACGGTGGGTGGTCTACTGAAAAAGGTCGGAAAATATTTTCAGGATCTCGAAATCGTTCGGCAATATGATAACGAACCGGAATTTCCGCCCCTCTGGCGTTTACTGCGTCAGACAGCAGTTTTGGATAAAAGTGAGAATATTTCTCCTGTGCTGGCAGGAGGTATGGCAAGAGCCATGCTTTCCGGCGTGCGGTATCCGCAGAATCTGCTTCCAGCTGTACTGGGCCGCATACGGGCCGAGCACAAGGTAACGTATTTTCGTGCAGCGCTCATCAAGGCATTTCTTACAAGAAACAAACGAATGGAGGTTCCCGTGTCACTTGATCCTTCAAGGACTGACCGTCCTTATTTACTCGGCAGACTGTTCGCTGTTCTGGAAAAAGCCCAGGAAGATGCTGTGCCCGGTGCCAACGCGACCATCAAAGATCGCTATCTCAGTTCTGCATCGGCCACTGCGGGGCAGGTTTTCCACATGTTGCTTAAAAATGCGGCTAATCATACGGCCAAGCTGCGCAAGGACCCGGAAAAGAAAGGCCGGGCGTTCCACTACGACACAATGATTCAGGATATCATGAATGCCT
>JAQVZR010000152.1 GCA_028708105.1 Desulfoplanes sp.
GGAAGTGGAACTTGTCCAGTCAGGCAGGGGGCCTCTGGGGAATCTGCTCCGTGATTCCAGGCTGCTTCCCAGAACATTTACGCCTTCAGGTCGTACTCCGGTGGCCTCTGCCCACGCCCTGGGTTTGCTGGGTCCACGCACCATTGCCGTACACTGTGTGCACGTGACACCGGAGGATGTGGTTATTTTGGCCGCCACGGGAACCCGAGTCTGTCTGTGTCCACGGAGTAATGAGCAGATCGGAGTGGGGGTGGCTCCTGTCGAGGCCATGCTTGGGGCGGGACTCCGTTTGTGTCTTGGTACCGATGGGCTGAGTTCCAATGACGATCTTGATCTGGGCGCAGAAATAGCATGGTTGCGTCGGGCATATCCTGGATTGGCCTTCAGGGATATCATGGCCATGGCTACCATCAATGGCGCCGAGGCTCTGGGGATTGCCCGGGATTACGGCTCCCTGGAACCGGGTAAAAAAGCGGCTTTTATCCGTATGTCTGCAGTGGAGGAGGCCTGAAGCTTCCACTGCCCTTGGATCTAGAAAAAACTACGCCCCGAATAGCTGTTCATATTCGGGGCGTAGTGCGCGTTGGCGAGAAAACTATTCCACGATCCGTGCGTTGAGTATAACCACGGGTTTGGCCGGGACGTCGTGCTGGCCTGCACGTGTGGTGGTGACCACTTCTTCTATGGCGTCCACCACATCGGCTCCCCGATATACCTTGCCAAAGACGGCGTATCCCCATGTGGACCCTTTGGTATCCAGGAAATCATTATCCTTGGTATTGATAAAAAACTGAGACGTGGCTGAATGGGGATTGTTGGTGCGGGCCATGGCTACCGTATATTTTTTGTTTTTTAGGCCATTTTTTCCTTCGTTTTTGATGGGGGCGTTGGTCGCTTTGGGCTGCATGTCCTTCGTGAGTCCGCCGCCCTGAATCATAAACCCTTCAATGACCCGGTGGAAGATGGTCCCCTGGTAAAAACCGCTTTGTACATAGGAAAGAAAGTTCGTAACGGTGTGGGGTGCCTTGTGGGCATCGAGTGCCAGGACAAAGGTTCCTTTGCTGGTTTCAAATTCGACCAGCCTTTGCTCGGACGCCTGGCCCACAATGGGCAGAAGCAGAAAAAGGGCAAGAAAAAATAGACGCATAAAGTTCTCCGGGGCAGATGGTGGTTGGCATGTTGGTCCAATGCGTTACACGATACCGGGGATTATCCGGAACGGGAGGCTTTTTCAAGTAGTGAGAATGGACAACGGTGACAGAAAAAAGAACAAAGACTCGACGGGTCGGGAGCCGGTTTTGTTGTGGATACTTATGTATAACAAGCTGAATTACATAAAATTATTGGCATATTGAGCCCGACGAAGATACGTGTGAACGGTGTTTTCCCCAGGCGGCCGGGACATGAGGTCGAGAACGTATGTGCAGGGTTGCTGTAACTTCGGCGGTACGCATGCCGTATCGGTCGGGTTTTATACTTTTGATACGCGGGGTGTCTTGAGATGTTTGTTGGTAATGATAAGGGGGAGCCGAGGGAGGGGGACTGGTTGCCGTCTCTGGCATTAGTGGCAGCTGTGTTTCTTTGGGGAAGTTCCTATGCGGCCATGAAGGTAGTGGTGGCTTCTTTTGGGCCCATGGCTACGGTCTGGGTTCGGATGGTTGTGGCGAGTATCCTTTTTTGCCTTATCGGATGGAAGGAATTGCGAGGGGTGCGCTTTGGTCCGGACTGGGCATGGCTGGCTTTGCTTTTTTTGCTCCAGCCATGTCTGTATTTTTTGTGTGAAGGGTTTGCCGTAAAATATACCTCTTCGGCCCAGGCCGGGATGATTTCTGCGGTGCTGCCACTGATGGTTATGCTGGGAGCCTATGTCACTCTTGGTGAAAAAAGTGGATTGATGGTTTGGGCCGGGTGCGGTGTCTCTTTTGTCGGTGTCGTCTGGTTGACGGCTGAATCCGTGCCTACGAGTACAGCCCCAGATCCCCTGCTGGGAAACATGCTGGAAGCGGCTGCTATGGCCTGCGGAGCCGGATATATGCTGCTGGTCAGAAAACTGGCTACAAACTATACGCCGTGGGTGCTTACCGGTATGCAGTTTATGGCTGGCAGTCTGTTTTTCCTTCCTGGAGTCTGGGGGGCTGGGATTTCTTGGGATGCCCCGTTGGGGGCCTATGTCCTTCTCCTCTATCTCGGGTCGTTTGTAACTCTGGGGGCCTTTGGCTTGTACAATTGGGGCATTGCCAGGGTGCCTGCGGGAAGAGCTTCTGTATTTATTAACCTTGTTCCTGTCATCGCCGTCTGTTTGGGAGTGCTGTGCATGGGAGAAACCTTGTCGGTCGAGCAGCAGTTGGCCTGTGTCGTGGTTTTCGGCGGTGTTCTGATTGCTCAGGTTCGGTTGGGGCGTTAACGATGAATCTGAAGTGCATGGACGGGGAGCATAATAATGATGCATGGCGTTATTAATGGCATTGATTTTTGGGAATCCTAGTATTGCGTCCCTATCCATGCGTCTCCCAAGAGGAAACGACAAAAGGCAGACCCCAGGTCTGCCTTTTGTCGTGAGTATGCTCAGCGTCTATTCTTTTACAAAGGAACGGGCGAACAGGTCTGCAATGGCCTGTTTCCCATTTTGCTCCAGAAACCGGGTTCCTGTGCACGTAAAATGCGTGTGGGTAATGACCGGGGGAGGAGTGGCTTTCCAGGTATCCTTTTCCCATTTGAACCAGCCGTTTTTTTTCTGTCCGAATACATACAACGGCTTGTTGCAGATCTTGGCGTATTCAGCACCCCAGCCGGTTCCACCTTTAACGGTGCCATCTTCCTGGATGGTGCCCACAACATAGATCTCATGACCACTTGCAACCTGCCAGCAGATGGATTGCAATACTCTCCTGAAGATGGGCGCCCGTGAATAGTCACGGTTCATGAGCTTGGAAACATAGGTCAGACTGACATCTTTTTTGGCCAGCTCTTCCGAAGTCAGGACGCGTTTTCCGCGTTCCCTGGCAATCTTATGCCCTTCAAAGGAGTAGTTTACTTCTTCGATGCCATATTCTTCCGCCTTGACGCCAAAAGCCTCTTCGGTTCCGGTTGCGCCGCCGCTGTATACGATGCACTTTTTGGGGTCCAGCATGCTATCCTCGTTCGATGAGTGGTTGGGGTTGATTCTTCTAAAAATCTATACTGGGGAATTATGGATTTGTACAGGCTTGAAAGTCGTACCCGTGCACAAAAAAAAAATTACGGTCCATAGCACCCCCCTATGATCGAGCCGTGAGACATATAAACAACATGGTAGTTTTCAGGTTCCAGGATTGCCCTGTGTGAGCAAGGGGAAAGCCCTTTGAAAGCTTTTTTCCCCGTAAACACCATCGGGTCCCGCCCTCATGCACGTGAGAACGGGACCCGATGGTGTTTACGAATAGTTGGTTAGATGAACAGAGCTGTGCGTCCAACACGATACTTATTTGTGCCGGGGTGCCGGTGGCTTGGCTTTAACGACCATGGGCTTTTTACCCCGGCCCCGTGTTTTGAATACATCCAGGATAATCTTGGCCTCTTTGAAGGGGACGGTAATGAAGGAGAAATTGTCAAATATTTTGACTTCCTGGATCTGATTTCCCCAAACTCCGGTTTCCTTGTTGATCATGTCTACAAGTTTTTTGGGTGTCATGTTGTCCGCACGTCCAAGGGCAACAAACAGGCGTGATTTACCCTTTTTGTCAATGGAGACACTCCGGATTTCGTTGTAATTGCTTTCATCCAGTTCATCCTGGAATGAATATTTCAGAATGGCAGCCAGAACGTGCTCAGGATCTCGTTCTTGCAGAAGTTTGGCGGCCATATCCATATATTTTTCCGAGTCTGTGGATTCGAGACAATCCTCAAGCAGGGAAATGATCCTGTTTTTTTTGGTTGTGATAATTTCCTGAACATTGGGCAGTTCTTCTTTGCGAATGGGGCTTTTGGTGATCCGTTTTATCAGCAGCAGCCGGTTGTACTGCTCAGGGGTAATAAAGGTGATGGCGGTGCCTTCTTTGCCCGCGCGGCCGGTTCGACCGATGCGGTGGACATAGGATTCCGGATCCTGGGGAAGGGCGTAGTTGATAACATGGGTCAGGTCATTGATATCAATCCCGCGGGCGGCTACGTCCGTGGCCACGAGAATATTGATGTGCTGTTTTTTGAATTTGTTCAGGATCTTTTCGCGTTGCCCCTGGGAAATGTCGCCATGGAGTCCTTCGGCGTCGTATCCGCGGTCCGTGAGACGGCTTGTGGTTTCATCCACGTCTATCTTGGTGCGGCAGAAGACAATGCCGTAAAATTGCTCGGCGATGTCAATGATCCGGCAGAGGGCTTCAAACTTATCCGCGTTGTTGACCTCAAAATAGATCTGGTCCGTCAGTGATGTGGTCATTTCTTGTTGATGGACGGAGACCAGATCATAGTCTTTCATGTATTTTTTGGCGATGTGCAGGATTTCGTTTGGCATGGTGGCGGAAAAAAGCATGGTCTTTTTTTCGTCATTGGTGGCCTTGAGGATTTCTTCGATATCCTCGATAAAACCCATGTTCAGCATCTCATCTGCCTCGTCCAGGACAAAGTAGGAGATTTTGTCGAGCTTGAGTGTCCTGCGGTGGAGATGATCGAGAATCCTGCCAGGTGTGCCTACGACAATATCCACACCCTGACGTAATCCACGCAGCTGCTGGGTGATAGCCTGGCCGCCGTAGACGGGCATAACACGCAGTCGTTTCTGTCCCTTGAGTGAATTGATTTCTTCGGCAACCTGGATAGCCAGTTCCCGGGTGGGGGTGAGGATGATGGCCTGGACGGCCCCGCGTCCTTCAGTGGCGCGTTCGATGATTGGCAAGCCAAAGGCTGCGGTTTTGCCTGTACCCGTCTGGGCTTGGCCGATGATGTCCTTGTCCCCGGAAAGGAGTAAGGGAATGGTTTTTTCCTGGATGGGCGTGGGCTCTTCAAAGCCTTTTTTAATCAACGCTTTAACTGTGTTTTCAGAAAGGCCAAGTGCCTGAAATTTTTGCATTGTTTCCATAAATAAAATGCCTCTGTGTGGCGATGCTGTGGTTTGCGGTGATCACGAGCGGTATGAACACCATGAGACCCGGCTGGAATTTCTTACCGTCACACTGAAATCGGGCTGGAAAACACAGACATTGGTAGAGCGATTGAAGGCGATGTTTGTCTTGTTCTTCGTGGGATACAGTCTGCATGTTGCCGGAAGGGCAAGGAATTCGGTAGGGGAAAAATGGAAGCGGTCACAAGAACCGTTTTTGTGATCGTTCCGAATACTAAATGAGCCGGAATTACTACATTCCGGCTCGATAAAGGTCAACACTTAAGATGGCTGGTCATGAGTAGATGATGAGCGATCAGAAAATTCAACTCTTTCTAACGGGTTAATAACGGTTGCGACCGTTGCCATGGCCGCCGCCACCATATCCACCACCTCCACGTCCACCGCCATATCCG
>JAQVZR010000153.1 GCA_028708105.1 Desulfoplanes sp.
CGTCTATTTTCACGGCGGATGTGGATCATATGTGCCCCAAGCTGACCACTGTACCCGGACTCATCTATTCCATCGGGACCTTTGAAGGCCATTACCTGTACTGGGGGCTGATCAGGGCCGGGGGATTGAGCATGCGCTGGTTCAGGGACAAGGTTGTGGGAAAGACAGGTGATCCACATTTTTACCGGGCTATGGATGAACTGGCGAAAACCGTTCCTTTGGGAGCAGATCTCGCTCTTTTTTATCCTTATCTCCAGGGCGGCGACCCCTCGCAACCCAGCGCCTGCGCAACATGGCTGGGGATGTTCGGTGGAACGGACAAAGCCAGGCTGTGGCGATCCATTCTGGAATCCATTGCCTTTGAATACCTTGCTTGGGTACAGGCCTTCAGGGATGAAGGGATCACGGTAGATACGGTCATTGGCACTGGAGGAGGGAGCCGGTCCCTTTTCTGGGACCAGATCAAAGCGGACGTGCTCAATGCCAAATATGTGACCATGCAGCGCAGCGAAGGTGCCGTGCTGGCCAACGCCCTGCTGGCGGCCTATGGGGTGGGCGACATCCCTGATATGCAGGAAACCCTCAAACGCTGGGTAGGAATCAGGCAGGAAATACGTCCCATACCGGACAATCATGCCGCTTACGCCAAGATCTACGCCGCAAGGCAACAGATCCTCAAAGGTCCCCTGCAGGAAATTTTCAACACCCTGGCAACGATCCGGGAGGCATAACAAAATATTCTGGTGACCAACCGGGCGGCCTTCCATGCAATGCACCTGACAATTGTATACGCAGATCCTATATCTTCACGCGAAACGGTCGCATATCCTTTATCTTTTTTTCAATCAAAGGCGGCCGGTCTGTTGGGGTCTGTTAGATGAGCCCGGACTTCAGCGACATGCTCCAGGCTGGTGCGATTCGTTGATAATTCCGGGAGATCATCAAAAGGGAAAAACCCCACTTCGGAGGTCTCATCACTGGGAGTAGCCTTTCCTTCCAGAATTTCACACAGAAAAATGATCTTAAACGCGTGGTAGAATTCCAGCGGACGCCCATTGCGGTTGGCGTCCACCACGGCAAGGATTTTGGTCGGTTTGACCCGGAATCCGCTTTCTTCCAGCACCTCTCGGGTCACAGATTCCGCAGGGCTCTCCCCAACATCCGCCCAGCCTCCGGGCATGGTCCACTTGCCGTCGACAATTTCCTTGACCAACAAGATCTTTCCATCACGTACAACCGCACCCCGGACATCCACCTTGACCGTTGCATATCCTGGCTGAGCCAGAAAGTTTTGTTCCATGTTCGACTTGGACTGCTGGGTATGGAAAGCAATCATGTCCGCAGCAATGCCCATGAGCTGCGTAAAATTTTCTTCATCATAATGATTTTTTTTATAGGTCAGCCCGATTTGACTGATGGCCTGGATAATTCTGGCCCATTTGAGCCATTGGGGGGATGTGTCCTGCATAGCTGTTCTCCTTGGTCGCGGTCCGCAGAATGGGTGCGTCTGTGAATAGATACGGTAGATAATTGAAAACCATTGTGTCGAAAATACTCTTCCACAAGGGTTTTGTTGGTTGGAAATGAAAAAATGTCAAAGACTAATTGGCCCGAAAATCCTGGACAATAGTACCTAGTTTAGCTGCAAGGCCCGCCAGTTCGATTGTTGCTTCCTGCGTTTGCTGCATTCCCTGGGCGGTTTCCATGGTTACTCGACTGATATCCTCCATCGACCGGCTGATCTCTTCACTTGCGGCAGATTGTTGTTCTGATGCCGTGGCAATGGAAGTGATCTGCTGGAATATGGTGTCTGATGATGCCACAATCCCATGCAGCGCATTGCCGGCACTGTTGGCGAGATCCGTTGTCTCAGTGACCAGTTGAACGGTGACATCCATCTCCTTGATGTTGGCTGTGGTCCCCTCCTGGATATTTTTGACAGCCTGCCCGACTTCTTTGGTGGCATGCATGGTTTTTTCAGCCAGCTTCCGGACCTCATCAGCCACAACGGCAAATCCCCTTCCCGCATCCCCGGCCCTGGCGGCCTCAATGGCCGCATTCAACGCCAGCAGATTGGTCTGGTCGGCGATATCACTGATCACATTCATAACCTGGCCGATGCCATCGGCCTGCGAACCAAGTTTATCAAGATTGTTTTTCATAGCGGCTACCTGTTTGTGAACTTTATTGATAGCCTCTACAGCGTTGGCAACAATTTTTTCTCCGTCAACAGCATTATCCTTTGCTTTTTTTGAAGCTTCAGAGGCATTGGATGCATTCTTGGCAACTTCAAGAACCGTTGCATTCATCTGATCCGCAGCCGTCGCTGTTTCCTGCGTTCTGGTACTTTGCAACTCCGTTCCCTGAGTAATCTCTTCACTTTGGGCCGCCAGTTCTTCGGATGCCGAGGTCAATCGCTCCACGACCCCCTCAATGGCCTCAGCTGCCTGTCGCATGCCCAGAGCACGTGCCTGTTCGGCCTCTTCTTTGGCTGCCTTGGCTTCCAACACTGCCCCATCAGCTTTTTCCTTTTCAGCCTGGGCCTGAGCCTTTTCCTGCCGGGCTTGTTCGATAAGTTCTTTGAGCTTGGCAACCATGGTTTGAAGAGCCTTTGCCAACACCCCGAGCTCGTCATTTCTTTCAACGTTAATGACACTATCCAGCTTGCCTTGGGCAATTTCTTTGGCAAACAGGGTACACATTTTTACCGGTTTGGTCAGTTTTTCAGCATAGAGCAGGGTTGCGACAGTGACCAAAAGGGCAATTCCAAAAATAACACAGGAAAGCAGCACGATAAGATGCTGGATGGCGTTGCCTATAACATGCCGATCCTTACCGATAAACATCATCCCTTCTGTGCTGCCTTTCAAACCCTGGATAGGCCAGTACAAGGTATCATAGGTTAGTCCCAAAAGTTCGTTTTTACCAATGTAAGGCTGATTTTTCTTCATAACGGATGCCAGAATTAATGAATTATCAAGTGTTGTGCCTAACACCCTTTTACCAGATCTATCCATGATCGTTGTGGCAATGCGTTTATCACGATCAAAGATCGTACATTCAACGTCCATGTCTTTCTTGATCCCATCCACAAAGGAGGGGGTGGAAAGATTATATCCCAAAAGGACCACACCGATAATTTTTTGACCATTATAGACAGGTGCCGCGGCCCGGAAAGAAAATTTGACCAAATTTCCTCGGGCAATACCCACCGCGGGTTGTCCTTCCATGGCCTGTTGAACAATATATTTATTTTTTTGATTATCACCGTGCTTGGTCGAATGTCCCCGGGCAACAACCTTGCCTTCTCTATTGAGCAAGGTGATAAAATCAAGTTTCAGTAAGGAGATGATATTTTTCCCATATTCCTGAAGTACGGGGGTATCATCTGACTGCAACCCCTGTATCAGCGTACTATCCTTGGCAATGAGAACAGAAACGCCCTTGATTTCCCGGAAAATGTTTTGAACCCGTTCATCAATAATTTTTTTAATGGATACGATGGTAGCCTTATTTTTTTCTGTAAGGAGCCGATGCATCTCAATTCCTACGGAGACCACCATACCCATGCTGACAGCAACCATGGCCAGAATAATCATGGTGATTACTTTGCCCCGGAATGACATATAAAAACTTTTTTCCATCATGGACTCCATTGGTTCCACCTAAATAACATACGTCATATGCTCTCAAGCCAACACGATCATCCCGCACCATTTCTTTCGCTCTCCCAAGACCAGCATACGCGCAAAAAATGACAAAGCGAAAAAAATACTGACACAAATGTCTTACCGGGGCTAAAATATACCGTGATGTCTAAAGAATATACCTAAGAATACCACGAAAGCATTACACCAGCGATAACAGCATCACTTTTCATGCCATAACTGTTGCATTCACTACCCAAATTCCATTGATAAAAAAAGTCTTTTTGGGAAAAAAATGACAATGGGGGAAGCCGTCATGCGGACTTCCCCCATTGTCATCGTGCAATATATACACGTTACTTGCCGCGTATTTTACGTGCATTGCCCACACGTACGGTAAATTTTTCTTTGTCCATAAATTCCAACAAAGGGATGACAAACTTGCGTGACAATCCTGTCAGATCCTTAAAATCAGCCGGAGCAAGTTCATCTTTGGTTGCAAAAAATTCAGTCAGCGTTGTTTTCAGTCCCGTGATGGCCTGAGCATCAAAATACAACTCTTCATTAATTTTAATCAGCCTGTTTTCATCCACCAAATGACGCATCAAGGGCATGACATCTTTAGGCGCCCCATCAAGCTCTGAGAGCACGGCCTTTAGCGTTGGAGGGGTCAGGCCTCCCTTTTCATACAGTGCCATCAGATTGTTACGCAACACATCCTGATCCAAAGCCAGAGAAACCTTGTGCCCGGCAAGATGAAGAAGTTCCTGTTCCGAGACGATACGTTCCTGCTTGGTCAATCGTTCGAGGATCAAATGAAAAAGTTTTGGAGAGAGCCCTTTCCCCCAGGCTGATGCCAGTTCTCCACGCGAAATACCGGGACGCATAGGGTTTTGGGCATGAAAATTTTCTAAGAAACTCACGGCCTGATCACAAAGTCCCAGGGCCAGGGCTCCGGATACATACACACGCTGCTCACGGTCCACCAGAAAGGCTAACTGTTTGCCCCCTAGAATTTGTAAGACCTTTTCAAGCCCCTTGGACTCAAGGTCAGTCATGATACGCAATTTGGCGAACCGAAGTCCCTCCACTCCGGCTAAAGCCAATTGAGCGATAACCAGTTCACTTTCTTCCGCAGACGCCAGAGTTTCCAAAATTTTCAAATCCGAAGAAAATCGTTTTACCTTGCGTCCCAGGGGATTGATGATGCTGGCCCCGGCAATGGTCTGCAAAGGAGAAAAGGAACGGATAATACACCGATCTCCATATACTCCGACCATGGGGGTATCGAACCGTACCTGACACACGGCGCTTTCCCCGGCTTCCAGGACGTCCCGGTCCAAAAAATAAAGCCGGGCCAGAGTTTCTTTTGTCCCATGATGGAAATGAACCTGGGTACGGTGTTTAATCCCCTTTGTAACCGAAGGCAGACAGGTTATCTCCAGATCCCAGACGAGACTTGGGAATAAGGAATCCGGCGGAGCCAGAAATTCTCCCCGTTGTATTTCGGTTTTCTCCAGACCATACAGGTTGATAGCGGTCCTCAAACCAGCCCCTGCCTCCTCTTTGGCCTCTCCATGTACTTGCAGACCCCGGACTTTTGTCGACAATCCTGATGGATAGAGAATCAAATCCTGGCCAACACGCAATGTGCCTGAAAAACTGGTCCCTGTAACCACCGTGCCATACCCCTTCATGACAAATACCCGATCAATGGGAAGCCTGAAAAGATCGGAACGCCGTTTGGGCTTGAATTCTTTGGTCAGCCGGGTAATTTCCTGTTTGAGGGTTTCTATTCCTTCTCCGGTATGGGCAGATACAGGAACAAGAGGAGCATCTT
>JAQVZR010000154.1 GCA_028708105.1 Desulfoplanes sp.
GTCCAGGTTTTGCAACAGGCTGTTGGCCTGATCCAGACTGACCTTTGCTCTGGCCATGACTTCCTGAAACGCTTTGCTGGAATCACTGGCCGAGGTCATGATTTCGTGCCACCCGGGATGATGCACCAGGGTATTGATGTTGGTCAGGGTTGACCGGGCCTCCCGGGAAAGTTTTTGGAGTTCCAGTTTGTCGAGGGTGGTGTTGAAATGATCCAGACTTTCTTTGATTTTGTCTGCAATGCCTTTGAGGTCGATATCCAGGAGCCGATGGTAGAGCACAGACAGGCTGCTCATGACCTGGGCGATATTTGAAGGAGTCGAAGGAATAATCGGGTATTCGGTTTCAAAGGTGATTTTGGGGGACAGGTTGGGATCATCAGAGGGCTTGATGTCCAGATTGACAAACATGCTTCCGGTGATGCCCACCGTGTTCAGTTGCGCCTGAGAGCCATCCTTGATGGTCACCCCTTTGTCGATGGCCATGACCACCTGAATCAGGGTGTCGTCGGGGGCCACCTGGATGGCCGCCACCCGGCCAATGGGCATCCCGCGATATTTTACCGGAGAATCTATGTTCAGACCCTGTACGGACTCATCAAAAAAGGTGACATAGGTGCTCCCCTTATCGAAAAATTTGGTCATTCCCAGAGCGATGATGGCAATAACGCACAGTGCGAGTCCTGCGGTAACGAAAAGTCCTACGGAAAATTTTGTTCTGGCTGAAGCCATGGTTGCGATCCTGCAAATCGGTTTTCACTGCATATCTTGGGAGATGATGTTTTTGCTGTCTACGGCGTGCTGTTCTCTGCGTGCGTGTTTTCTGCTTGCGTATTTTTTTGCATTGCCTGCCGGTTAAAAAAACGCCTGACCATAGCATGGGGGCTATGGTCCCGTAAAAATTTTGGATCGCCCTCGGCGATGATGGACCGGGATTCCTTATCCAGCATGATCACCCTGTGGGCAATGGAAAAAATGGATGGAAGTTCATGGGACACGATGACCACGGTGGTGCCCAGGGAGGCATTGATTTCACGGATCAGTTCGTCCAGATCTGCAGAGGTAATGGGATCAAGACCGGCCGAGGGTTCGTCCAGAAAAAGAATTTTCGGGTTCAGGACCAGGGCTCTGGCAATGGCGGCCCGTTTTTTCATGCCTCCACTGACCTCCATGGGCAGATGGTCTTCAAACCCTGCAAGGCCGACCTGACGGAGTTTGATTTCCACAAGATCGCGGATGGCGGCGTCCGGGAGATCCGTGTATTCTTCCACGGCCAGGGCCACGTTTTCGGCCAGTGTCATGGAACCGAACAGAGCACCGCCCTGGTACATGACCCCAAAGGTTTTCAATATAGCCTGGTAGGCCGATGGATCATCGGGATTGAGGGGGGTGCCGTGGATAAGAATGCTGCCCTGCATGGGAGAATATAATCCGAGGATGTGTTTGAGCAGTGTGGACTTACCGCATCCGCTGCCGCCCAGAATGACGAAGATTTCTCCCTGTTTGACTTCAAAGTCTGCATGCTGGAGCAGGATCAGATCAGCAAAACCCATGGTCAGGTTGCGGACCTCGATGGCCGGATGAAGGGTTGTGTCCATATGATTATCCCCAATAGCGCTGGATGACGGCCAGAATGGAATCGGCCAGGATGATCAGAAAAATGGACGTGACCACTGCCGAGGTGGTTGCACGGCCCACGGCATCGGCCCCGCCCCGGACCTGGAAACCCCGGAAACATCCGGTACCGGAAATCAGCAGGGCGAAGAGAAGCGTTTTCCCCATGCTCCAGACGATATCATCCAGGGATATGGTGTTGACGGTCTGGACCATGTAGCCATGTGTCGTCAGATCCAGCATGCCCACGCCGACCACGAGGCCTCCGGCGATGGCAAAGAGGTCGGAAAAAAGGGTCAGCAGGGGCAGAACGCAAAGAGTAGCCAGCAGTCTTGGCAAAACAAGAAATATGGTGATGTCAAAGCCCATGGTTGTCAGGGCGTCCACTTCTTCGGCTACGCGCATGCTGCCTATCTCTGCGGCAAAGGCGGACCCGGAACGTCCGGCCACAATGATGGCGGTCATGATCGGTCCCAGTTCCCGGACCATGGATAAACTGACCAGCGAGGCCACGTAAATATTTGCACCGAATTGTTCGAGCTGAACGGCGGACATGAAGGCCATGATCAAGCCCAGTAAAAAGCTGATCAGGGCCACGATGGGCAGGGCGTCCACCCCGACACGCTGCATATGGATGACTGTATCACTGCGTCGGAGCCTGGAAGGGTTGCATAGCACGGTGGTCATGCTCAGACAGAGGTCGCCCACAAAGGTGAGCATGGCGCGGGTGTCCAGAAGCATCGTCATGGTTTTGTCGCCCATATGCTCCAATATCCCGGGATGACAGGACATGGAGGATGGTATGGCCGCATTTTTTTCTTCGTAGACCATGTCCAGAAAACGTTTGTGCCTGGCGGATGCCCCGAGAAATGTAAGGGTGCCGTTTGCGGAAAGACATTGTGTTTTGATGTGCAGTAAAACCAGGACGCCAAAGTCATCCAGAAAGGTGACCCCCTGCAGGTTCACACGGATGGTGCCCATGGCGGTGGGAAGAGCCGCCTGATCAATGGCCTGCAGGAGAGCCGGGCATGTGTTCTGGTCCAGGGCTCCGGTCAGGGTGATGTCCAGACACGCCTTGTCCTGGGTGAAGGAGAAGGACGTATCCTCGGGCTGGGTGATGGCTGTCTTTGTCATGAGGTAGGTGTCTGTGCGTAACAGGGGGGCTGACCTCCTGTAACCAGGAGGTTGTCCGGTCCGACAATCTATGGAAGAGTGTTTACCCGAGTATGATGCTTTCGTCTATGGTTACGGATGTCTGTACCTGCAGGAATGACGCAAAGCCCCGGCCTGGTTGCCTTGCCTTTGTGGTGCTTCTCCGATATATACTCTATTCTTGTGTATAAGTATGAGCGGACCGTGGGTCCAGGAAAGGCGTTTATGAATGATATGTTGAAAATAGTCCGGTATGTTTTGCTTCTGTCTCTTTGTATTTTGGGCGGGGCGGGGATAGGGATAGCGTCCTGTGTCAAAATTTCTCAGGATACCGGTGGGCTTGATCAGGCCCTGGTGAATATGCTTGCCCAGGTGCAGACGTCTGCATCTGCGGTTTCTATCCCCGACGATGTGCGTCCCCTGGTGGATGCGGTGCGTCAGGGGGTGATCGTCGATGCTTCTAGCCTCCCTGTGCAAAACAAAATGACGGCAGCATCGTATTTTTTTTCCGTCAGGACCTCCATGACCCGTTTTCTCCAGTATGCGTACAATCCCGATCTGCCGACCTACCTGATCGCACCCAATACGGTCCGTCGGGGTGAATGGACCGAGGTTAACGGGAAGCAGCAGCCTCTTCCCAACCTGTGGGAATTGCTGGACGGTTTGGCGCAGCCCGTTGAAATCCGCGGTGTGGAACATGAAGAGATAACCCCGGATATTTCTTCGGGGGGATACTATACCTATGACATGGATCGGGCTTTGATCCTGCTCACGTATGAAGACAAACCTGTATTTATTTCTGTCACCCGGCAGCAGGATACTTCTGATGTGGGTAAAAAAGGCGCGGTCCTGGGACCGGATTCAGACTGGCAGTATCTCTACTCGGGCGTAGACGGCCTGACCAAGGGGGGCCTTGGCTGGGTCAGTTCGTATATGTACGGGGCCATGTCCGTGACCGTTTTTTGTGAAACCGGAACACCCGATAACCCCGCGATTAAGGTCGGGGTCTTCAAATGGCTGCGTGCCGGCTGGGCAGGGATCAACATGGTTCGTGCCCATCATATTCAGGATGGATGTGAACGGTTTGCCACGGCCATGAAAAGTGTGCTGGAAAATCCCAACCTGCCGCCCCTGGATCAGGTCGTGGAAACTATCGACCAGTGTGAAGTGTTAAGTACCGGAGAGCTCCGGACCTTGGTGAAACCCTACGTGGATCATCTGCAGAACCTGGATGATCCCCTGGTCAAAAAATCACCCTTTAAAAAGCTGTTGCGCTCGGGTGAGTATCTGAAGACCATGCCCCGGGAAGATATGCTCAAGATCCTGGTGCAGGGCTATTTGAAAAAAATGATGGGCCGTGGGGCTGTTGTGGACACGCAGGGCTGTCAGAGACTGGCCCAGCAAAGGACGGCTGCGCTCCGGTAAGGTAGTCATTGCCGTGAGCGATTTGTGCTCCACAAGGAAGACAGAGGAAGCGCTGATATCATTCAGTGCTTCCTCTTTTTCATGGCTGGTGGAAGATCAATGATGTTCGTACCTGATTTTGTGGTTTGACGATTGGTATGCGAGGAGACACCCATGCACGTTCCTGAGGTAAAAGACAGCTATTTTTCTCCTGTGATAAAGGTTTCCTTGCTTGGAAAACTATTTCCGAGCCTGTGTTTTTATGTGCGTGATTTTGTGCAGATCGGCAGAGTGTACAGCCTGATCAAGAGGCAGGCCTTGACCTTGGAGAAATTTGCAGACTGCAGTTATGGTGTCGCCCGGGCCCTTGAGTCTGTGGGCTGCCGGATCAGCGTGGAAAACGCATCTGCTCTGGACAGAGTCGGTGGGCCCTGCGTGATCGTGGCCAATCATATGAGCACCCTCGAAACCTTTGTCCTGCCCTGGATTGTGCTGCAGCATGTGCCCATGACCTTTGTGGTCAAAAAAGGGTTGTTAAAAATTCCTTTTTTCGGCGTGGTTACTGCCGGATGGGACCCTATTGCCGTGGGAAGAACAAATCCCCGAGAGGATTTAGTCTGTGTGTTGAAGGAGGGCCAGGGACGTCTGGATCGTGGCATTGCCGTGGTCGTCTTTCCTCAGAGCACCCGGATGCTCACATTTACCCCTGCCCAGTTTAATACCATCGGTGTCAAACTGGCCCGCCGGGCCAAGGTGCCCGTTGTTCCTCTGGCGTTAAAAACCGATGCCTGGGCCAATGGAAAGCGGCTCAAGGATTTTGGTCCCATTGATGCTTCAAAGACCATCCGGTTCTGTTTTGGAGAGCCTATGGAGGTGACGGGAAACGGCAGGGCGGAACATGAAAAATGTGTGGATTTTGTGCAGAGGAAGCTGGAGGAGTGGGGGAATAGATAGATGCTATATGACTGTCATTATTACGTATTCATGTTATTTAACTAAACCAAACCACGTTTGAGGGATTGAGTTTTTTTCACCGCAAAGAACGCTAAGGAACGCGAAGAAAAGCAATAAAACAAAGTTCAATCTATCCTAGATTCTTCCCCATTCGCGTTCCTTCGTGCCCTTCGCGGTGAAAAAAGAATTGAACAGTGATAACCTGTTCGAAAACTATGGTTCTGAAACTGGGTTTGGTTTAAACCAAACCCAGTTTGAGGGGTTGAGTTTTTTTCACCGCAAAGAACGCTAAGGAACGCGAAGAAAAGCAATAAAACAAAGCTCAATCTATCCCAGATTCTTCACCCTTCGCGTTCCTTCG
>JAQVZR010000155.1 GCA_028708105.1 Desulfoplanes sp.
GATATGTATCTCCTTGAAATTATTGATCCGGTAACTTCTCAGCCTGTGGCCCCCGGTGAGATGGGGGAAATGGTCATCACCACCTTGTGCAAAGAGGCCGTTCCTTTGATCCGGTACCGCACCCATGACCTTTCCCGGCTTATTCCCCACGAATGTTCCTGCGGGCTGTGTCTGCCCATGCACGATAAAATTATGGGGCGTTCCGATGACATGATCATTTTCAGAGGTGTGAATATCTATCCAGGCCAGATCGCCGATGTCCTGGAAAAATTTCCCGAGGTCAGCTCCGAATACCAGATCCATCTCAGGCGTAAAGACGGGCTGGATGTGATGCTCATCAATGTGGAACGCAAACCTGATATCTCGGCAGAAATGGACGTCAATCTCTCCGAGGCTATTGCCGTGGAGCTGCGTAAAAAACTTTTGGTTCGCGGTGCCGTGCATGTCGTCGACCCCATGGCTCTGCCCAGGACCTACGGGAAGAGCAAGCGAACTATTGATGAACGCAACGGGGATTAGGCAGAAAAATCGGAGTCTGTCTCGTGTGAGGGCACCTGAAAGAAAAGCCGGTACGGAGGCAGTCGATGCAGAGCCGTCTGGCGGCTCGTGTGCATGCAGCAAAAAAATACACCCGGAAAGGGATCTGGCGGAGGGTCCCCTTTTCGGGTTATTTTTGTATCCAGGCCAGAGCGACGCCTTTTTCTTCCGGCGTAAAATGTTTGATTTGGATGCTCGGGAAGATTTTGTTTGCCCAGGGGGTGATTTTTGCCATCCATGTCGTTTCAGATACCACGGCTTTTTTAGTGAATCTGGTAAAATTGGGCAGGGCAAAGGTGACATCTTCGATCAGGGCTGCCGGTGAGATACCGGTAAAGGATTCGACTTCCACGTAGACGTGGATATCCTTGTGTTCTATTTTTTCGGATACGTGCAGGGCCAGGACATTGCCCTGTTTGAAGGGCAGTAATGCAATCATGATTTTCTCCGGAGTTGGAAGGGTCAAGGGTATACAAAGAGTGCTCCTTGAGTTTTGGCCCTTGTCGACTCTCTTCGTTTAACCCCACAGATCTTGTGGGCATGGCAACAAAACAGGATGGATTATGGGGATGTTCTCATGTGCTTGAGATATATGTACGGTCTGAGTTTCACTGCGTTTGTCTGGATGCTGGTTGTATGCTGTGTCTTGCCTGCGCATGCAGAAGAGCCGCGTACCCTGGAGGAATGCTCCTGTATTTCTGACGACGGTGAACGCCTCCGTTGTTATGACCGGTTTGTCGGGGTCAAGATAACTATGAATGCCACGGTGCGGGATGTAGCGTCTTCTTCAGAACCAGGCGTTTCTATACTTGCAGCACCGGAGGAAAAGCAATCCTATCTTTCCAGACGTTGGGAATTGGATGAGAGCAAACCCCGGGGAAGATTCGCGTTTATGCCCCATCGCGAAAATTATATCCTTCCGGTTGCCTATAATAAATCGCCGAACAAGGAGCCTGGTCATATGGGAGACAACGTGGATGTCAAAGAAACGGAGGTCAAGTTCCAGCTGAGCTTCAAAGTCAAACTTTGGCAGGATGTCCTGGACCAGAATATGGACCTCTGGTTCGGGTATACGCAGAAGTCTTTCTGGCAATTGTACGACGTGGAGGATTCGGCCCCGTTTAGAGAGACCAATTATGAACCGGAAATGCTTCTTAATTATAGAACGGATATCCCGGTTTTGGGTTTGCGCCTGCGGACCCTTACCATGGGATTTAATCATCAGTCCAACGGACGATCGGAACCCCTGTCCCGAAGTTGGAATCGGGTGGTGGCCAATGTCGGGTTGGAAAAGGATGATTTTGTCCTCCAGCTCAAGTCATGGTACCGGATTCCCGAGAGCGAGGATGAAGACGATAACCCTGATCTCGACAAGTATATGGGGCCGGGCGAACTCTGGGCCTGGTATCTTTGGGGGCCCCAGCGTTTTGGCGTAATGTGGCGCAATAACCTTCGTTTTGACGACAACCGTGGCGCTCTGCAATTGGAATGGGCTTTTCCCCTTGGCCGCAAGGTGAGTGGGTATATCCAGTATTTTACTGGATATGGCGAGAGTCTGCTGGACTATGACCATCCCGTGGACCGGATTGGTATCGGGTTTATCCTGGATGACTGGAATTGAGTTTTGGCCGGTTCTCGAGCATTGCAGGTGGAGTAATGTCCGCATTGTCCATCGGTTTCTGGTCCTTTTGTTTGTGGCCAGGTCAGAAGGGTGCTGCCGAGCCGACGCTCAATGATCCCGGGATACAAATTTATGTTTGTTGGATCATTGGGTAATGGTTGTGTCCATACAAACAAAACGGGTTGACACTCCGCAGAAAACATGATTGCGCAACAAAAAAACATTGATTTTGAATGTGGTATTTAAGGTATATTTCAGGAGGAGAGGAGCATGCTGGTACCGTCTATTTTTGCAGTGACACTCGTGGTTACATACTCGGCGATTGTCTGGATGTTCAGCCCGCACGGGGACATCTTTTTTTAACTGTAGTGTTGAGCTGTTGGATCTAAACCAAACCCAGTTTCAGACCCATAGTTTTCGAACAGGTTATCACTGTTCAATTCTTTTTCACCGCGAAGGGCACGAAGGAACGCGAAGGGTGAAAAATCTGGGATAGATTGAGCTTTATTTTGTTGCTTTTCTTCGTGTTCCTTAGCGTTCTTCGCGGTGAAAAAACTCAATCCCTCAAACGTGGTTTGGTTTAGTGTTTCACCATAAAGGCCAGGTGCGGAGTATCCGCCCTGGCCTTTATGGGTTGGTGGTTTTGAGCATGAAGAATCAGCGCTGGAATTTTTTTCGAAGACCGGCAATCCCGAAAATCCCTGCGCCTAGCAATGCCAGTGCCCCGGGAATGGGGGTTGCTGCAGCTTGAGGGGTATACGTCAGATTATCCAGAACAATGCCCATGGAATACAGTGGAATCTGGAACGAAAGTGCCGTAACCGGATCTGACATGGAAAAGGTGGAACCAAAAGGTGATGCATTGAGAGTTTGGCCGGCTACCAAGATATCTGCGAGAGAATAATAGTCAAAGGCTAGTGAGGTAACAGTGCTTGCAAAGGTTATGCTCGGATTAATCCATGCCGCTCCTGCCGCAACACCAAATCCCATAACCCAACCATCGAAGACGACATCATCGATGGTGACGGGATTTCCATCAAGACCCGTTCCCAAGGGAACTACATTAAAATTTATTGTGTTTGCTGAGATCGGTGCAGCCTGCGCTGAACAGAGTAATAGAAAAAATGTGATGATGCTAAACATGATGTTTTTCATATGCCCTCCAAGTTATAGTGTCTTTGACCAGAGCCTTTCGTGGAACGTGTAACGATGTTGCAGATCCCTGAGATAGATGAAAAGCAATATTTGTACCGCCACAAAGGCCGCTTATTTCTTGGCTGCTTAGGGCATATAGGGATGTATTCCAAATGAAAATTCTGGTTTTCCATGGCGAGTAGACCCGTGATATATGGACTCCTGTCCGGATTTTTCGAACAGCCAGGCCATGATGTTGAGCTCCGGAGAATGAAAAAGCCGGGAAAGTATGCAGTTCCGGCTTCTTCATCGTTTGTAACCGATGTTATATCTGCTGTATCAGGAAAAAAATCTCTTCTTTAATCCGGTAATCCCGAGCAGGGCAGAGGCAAAGAGGTACAATGCACCGGGAATGGGGACCGCAGAGTACTTCAGGTTGTCGAGGTTGAGGGTTGTAACAAATTGGGCTGCAGGGGAACTGAAGGCGATATCCTTAACCAGAGTTCCCGCTGGATAGGTTTGGGTTGCCCATAGCTGATTTGAGGTGATGTTGGTTGACAGTCCTCCATCAAAGCTAATGTTCACGCCGCTGTCCAGTGTACTGAAATCAAAGCTGTTGAGATATACTGGGGTATCGAAAAGGATACTGGCCATGTTGAAGCCTCCAGTACCCAACACAAAATCAAACGCTAAATAGTTGGCGGGGGTGGCAGTGTCTTGGGCTAGAGACCAGCCCGTGAATGTGGCATCCCCAAGGGTAAAGGGGCCACCGACACTTCCTGTATACGTCGCTCCAAAGGAATCAAAATCAATGGTCGTGGAAAATGCCGGTGATACAGACATGGCCCCACACAATGTGAGTGTGATAAACAAAATCAGAACCAGACGTTTCATGGTCCCTCCGTTGGTTGAGATCGTGGTCGGCTCTGTAAAACAACATTGAGGGGGACCACCATCGGTTGAAGAACATGTTTCTGTAAGTAAAAAGCAAAATACAGACCGTATGGAAAAGATTAGTTATCTTGAGTCGTTATGCAAAAAGGTTGGGAGGGGAGACGTAGAATGTATGCCTTTTCAAGGCAATGGTATACGGAATATGAAGAATTTGTCCGGGAAATCTGAACAGATGCCGGACGTTTTTTCTGAGTGCAGATGATGGATAGCGATGCCGGATGTGGGGCATAAAAAAAGCAGGCAATGCGTATGCATTACCTGCTTTTTAAACCCGTTTTGAAAACGGGATAATTTTTGGCTCCCCGGATAGGACTTGAACCTACAACCTAGTGATTAACAGTCACCCGCTCTGCCGATTGAGCCACCGGGGAATGATGGCGTCCCCAAGGGGATTTGAACCCCTGTACCCAGAATGAAAATCTGGTGTCCTGGACCGAGCTAGACGATGGGGACGGCTGTGCATGGTGGAGGGGGGAGGACTTGAACCTCCGAAGGCGTCCGCCGACAGATTTACAGTCTGTTCCCTTTGACCACTCGGGAACCCCTCCAAGATGCTGAAAGCGCTTGATATAGAAACTCATGGCCGGGGTCAATAAAAAAATGAAGCGAACCGCTTTTCCGTCGGTTGGATGTTCTCTCTGCTATTTTGGTGGCAGTTGAGGGAAATTGTTGGGGGGCAGGGCGTCCAAAAATTGGAGGGTTTCAATAGTTTCCTCGGAACCAAAGGCGTCCTGTTTCATGGCCTTGTAGGCTTTTGTTCCGAATTTTTTGAAATCTTCAGTCCATTGTCTGCCCCGTTTTTCCCAGAAGAGTTTGGTGGAGCGGACGGCAAAGATGCCTGTGCAGGCCATGATGGCCAGGTTGGTTGCCACGGCTTTGACAAAGGATTTTTTTAGGAGTTCCCCTGATTCGATCAGGGCCAGCTCGGTGTTTTCTATTTTGGCGGGTACGTTGTTCCTAGAAGTCGGCTCTGTGGAAGTATGTGTTTTCATGGGATGTTCCGTCTGTTGTAAGCTTTCGACAGGGAGTGAGTGCCCGGACGAGGAGTAACGGCCTGTCAAGGAAGGTAAGGGGCACGTGATGGTGTCGGTTTCCGGGGCAAAAGCATCGTGTGAATCCATGTGTCGAAAATGAAAAATTACGGTTTCAGTGGAAATTGTCAATGCTGGAGGATGCCTGGGGCTTTTGAGAGGAATCGAATGCGTAGTGGATGAGCATGGAAAGAAGGAAG
>JAQVZR010000156.1 GCA_028708105.1 Desulfoplanes sp.
TGATCGCCCAAGAGGCAGAACGCTCGGGCAAATTGGTTGCTGAAGTCAGCAATCTCAACTTTTCCTATACTGATACCCCCCTTATCACTGATTTTTCCACAACCATCTCCCGCGGAGACAAAATTGGCATCATCGGTCCCAATGGGGCAGGGAAAACCACCTTACTCAACCTCTTACTGGGGAAACTTCAGCCCCAGCAAGGCAGCATCCGGTTAGGTACCCGCTTGGAAGTCGTGTATTCGGATCAAATGCGTCAGGGTATTGATGACACCCTTTCCGTGCAGGACAATATATCCGGCGGTAAAGATATGGTCACCATAAACGGCCAAAGCAAACATATTATCGGATATCTCAAAGATTTTCTGTTCAGCCCCGAACGTGCCCGCACCTATGCTGCGCAACTCTCAGGCGGCGAACGCAACCGTCTGCTCCTGGCCAAACTTTTTACCAGACCTTCCAACGTCATTGTCCTTGATGAACCAACCAACGACCTTGATGCGGAAACCCTTGATCTGCTGGAGGAGCTCCTCGTTCAATACACCGGGACCTTGCTCCTCGTCAGCCATGACCGGGCCTTTTTAAACAATGTGGTTACCTCTACAATCGTTTTTGAAACTCCCGGTCATATCCAGGAATATGTGGGCGGATACGACGACTGGCTGCGGCAACGCCCGTCTGCTTCCAAAGAACCGGCCCCTACAAAAAAAAAAGCAGCTCAATGCGAACGGCCTGTCAAAAAAAATTCTAAAAAACTGACGTTCAAAGAGAACAAAGAACTTAGCGAACTACCCGACATCATCGCCCACCTGGAAGCAGAAAAGAAACAGCTTGAGCTGCAGCTGGCCCATCCTGCAGCCAGTTGCCAAGGTCCAACGGACTATGCCCTTTTGGGCTCCCGGCTAACAGATATAGGAAGACAGCTGGACTCTACGTATACACGATGGATGGAACTCACCGCCATTACCGAAGAAGCATAGTTCGTTCCCGCACAGGCAGTTATGAATATAAAAAAAGGCCTGGAGAAATTATTCTCCAGGCCTTTTTTTTGCTAAAAGGCACTACGCATCTTCAACCTACCATTCTGAATCAAAATCTGATCCACCAAAATCAAAAGCATCATTGTCGACAACCTTTTCTGCAGGAGCGGCTCCAGCAGCACCGGGGGCCGCAGCCACGCCAGCGACAACGACACCGTTTTTCTTAACTTCATCAACTTCTTTAAGCAATTCTTCCAACTTCTGGGTATACTCAGTAATACGCTTTTCGCTGGTAATAAAAAGCTCTTCGGCCTGATCTTTTTTCGAGTCTTCAAAAATTTTGACCTGTTTCTGGAGGTCAGCGATTTTGGCATCCTTGGCCTCAACATCCCCCTGAAGCTCTTCAATTTTTGCTTCTTTAGCATTGATCGTGGCCTTATATTCGGCCAGCTCTTCAAAGATACCAGAAATTTCAGCTGAAGCCAACGCAGGCAGAGGAGAAATAGAGACATTCTCACCCAGGCCCGCCAAGCCGGCAGCACTCAGATTAGTCAATTCGGGATGCTGCTCATAAATCCAGGCCTTGGTCAGAGCGATAGCAAAGGGTTCAAGTTCACTATCCACATCCTTCTGGATCATATATTTGAGCATATCGAGCAGGGATTCCTTATTGGCATCCTTACCCTCTCCTTTCAAACAAGCGACAAATGTATTTATGGGAAAAATCTTCCGTGCTTCAGACATGGTCTCCTCCTTTATGATTAGACTATAAAAACGTTATCTTGTTCAATAAGTTCTTCATCAATGGGCAAACGGCCCACATACCGGGCATAAATCAAGGCTGTTGTTCTGTAGACCAGATGCCCGAGCTTTGACCAGGGCAGATAGGCAATCATCATGAACACAGCAATCAAATGGGTGTAATAGGTGAGGTAACACATAAATGCCGGTGCTCCGGCAAGTCTGAAAACCTCAGCGCCTATCCCGGTAAGTGCTATCGCCCAGATAACGCCTAGAAGATACCAGTCGTAATAGGAAGAATTGGACTTACCCGGGCTCAAATTCATTCGACGGCGCGTCAACAGAGTCAACCCGACAAGAAGAAGAATTGCGCCAACATTAGCCAGAAGCTTCACAGGGTTTAAAAGAGACATGGGCGTATGGCCCATCGGGGCTATAAACGTCACCAGCTTGCCACCCCAATGCCCCATAGCGACGACACCCGTAACGATTGCACAGCAGACAAATCCATAAAAAAGAAGCAAATGCCCTTTAAATTTGTCCTGATCAGCAGGTTCGTCACCACATTTTCTGAATTTTGCGTGATTAAGAATTTCATTCTTGACCACATCAATAATGGCCTGCGTGATAGTCGGGCGTTTATACCCGACGATGAAGGTTTTTTTCACGGTCCGCCCCCACCCTTTGATAAGGGTGGTGATACCAACCCCAAAGGTGATTATCACAAACAAGGCCAGAAGACCAAACATGGGATCAATGGTATAATCACCGGGAAACAAGGCACCATAAACAACTTTTCCTTCAACCAAAGGAAAAAACGTACCTAGCTGAGCAGCTCGAATCAACCAGATGATACCAAAAATCATCGCGGGAAATGCAACCAGCAAAGGCAGATACATCCCCTTACTCATCCACCGGCCAATGCTGGCGGGCTTGACGAGATTCCGGTAGGTCATATTTCTCAAAGCAGCCAGAATATCCCCGGGCTTAGCGCCTCTGGGACATTGATCAGAACACGTACCGCACTGATGACAGAGCCAGATATCGATATCGTTGACCAGCAGATCCTTCATTCCCCATTGAGCCCATATCATTTCCTTACGGGGATACGGATTGTCGGCCGGAGAAAGAGGACAAACGACACTACAGGTTGCGCACTGGTAACATTTCTTTACGTCCTCTCCGCCCACTTCCTGCAGATCTTTCACAAACTGCAGATCGGGCTGTACCTTTAACGCATTGGACATAGCAGCATTCCTCCTAGTATCCCTTGAACGGGTTGGGACCAAGCTTGAGAATCCTTTCAACAAAATCATCAATGAGATCAGGAACCCTATCATACTCATCAATGGCAATCTGAGCCTGCTCAACACGCTCGGGTTCGATGCCAAGCTTTTTCAACGTATCAGAAACGTTATCCATACGTCTGTTACACAATTCAGAACCCTTCATGAAGTGACACTGATAATTTTCACCGTATTTACAACCAAGCAACAAACAACCGTCGTTACCCTTGGACATAGCGTCGGCAATCCAGATGGTGTTCACCGAACCCAGACAACGTACGGGAATGACGCGGATATACGGACTCCACTTCCTTCCCCGCATGGCAGCCATATCCAGTGCCGGGTAGGCATCGTTTTCACAGGCCAGAACAATAAACCGGGGGCCACCGTCTTCAATCTTATCAGGGACCTTGACCTGTTTGATCATGGAACCAATCTGGTCAACATTGTAATCGTCAAAGGAAATGACCCGCTCCGGGCATGCACCCATACACGTTCCACAACGACGACAACGAGTTACGTTGATCAAGGGATTGCCTTTTTCATCCTCATCCAGGGCACCAAAAGGGCACTCCTCAGTACAACGTTTGCACTGCGTACAGCGGAGCAGATTAAACTTAGGAAAGCTCATGTCGCCTGAGCGGGGATGAACAGCCATGCCCCTATTGGAAGACTCAAGACATTGGATAGCCTTGAGCGCGGCTCCTGAGGCATCGACCTGGGCCGTGGCCATAGTCATGGGCTGCCGCACGCACCCAGCGGAATAAATACCTGTGCGCCGGGTTTCATACGGAAAACAAATATAGTTGGAATCGCTGTAGCCATCAAAAAGGTCCAGATCCGGGAACGCGGGGCCC
This sequence comes from Desulfoplanes sp., assembly GCA_028708105.1. GTDB lineage: Bacteria > Desulfobacterota > Desulfovibrionia > Desulfovibrionales > Desulfomicrobiaceae > Desulfoplanes. The sequence continues at coordinate 3,862 of JAQVZR010000156.1, forward strand.
TGTCTGTACTGCAGCTGAAGGACCGGACTCAGAGCGGTTGTCGGCACCATAGCCGTAGGCAGAACAACCAGATCAGCACGGATTTCAATTTTGTCGCCCAGCAGGGTATCCTTAACCTGAATAATCACAGACCCATCACCAGCATCGGTCACGCTGGTGACGACACCTTTGGCGAGCATGATGCCCGGATCGTTCTGGGCTGCTTTGTAATACAGCTCATTTATTCCAGGGACCATCATATTTTCATAAAGAACATAGGCAATAGCCGAAGGAAAAAATTCCCGCACATAATTGGCCTGCTTCAAGGCGGTCAACGAAGTGATCTCTGAAGAAAAAGGCAGATGCTTGCAGGTATCGTTCTTTAGAAAATTCCGACCTTCCAGATTTTCCTCTGCCTTATCACCGGCGGCTTCAGCGTCCAGACGGGCCTGTTTTGCGGCCGCTTCTTCCTTTTCAAAAGATTCCAGTTTATCGCCAAATCCCAGGAGAAAAACAACACTTTCAGGTGCGTTGCCGTCTGCAGGACAAACGATTTTACCGTTTTTAGCCATCTCCTCAAATTCCATGGAGGTGATGATATTTTTGGAACTCTTATACCCAAAAGGTTCCAGATATTTTTTGTCCTGGGCAACCCAACCCGTGGCTGTAACAACAGAACCTATGGCGATGTCCTGCTCTTCTTTCCCTGTCTTTATGGTTGCCGTATAGCCACCAGGCATACCCGCAAGCTTTTGCAACGAGGCATTGGTCAATACAGTAATCTTTGCATCAGCCTCAACCGCAGCGATCTTGGCATCAATGGTCGTCGCCTCTGCCGTGGTAAAGGGGTAACTCATGGGGATGGTCTTATACATCTTTTTGGCATATCCGCCGAGCTGGCTCTCTTTCTCGACGAGAAGAACCTCATACCCGGCAGCCGAGACATCAAGAGCGGCATTGATTCCGGTCCATCCACCACCAAGGACAAGCACCTTTTTGGTGATACCTATGGCCTCAGCCACGGGAACCTGGGCCTTTTGAAGATTAACCACGCCCATGTTCACGTAATCAACCGCAACATCCATGAGCACAGGAAGAATCTCTCCTCCGGGAACAAGAGCCTTACCTTCGGGATCTTGATAGGAAAGAATACATTGCTCACGCAAATTAACACGATTCACAAGAACCGAAGGACCAAAATTGAAAAAATCTCCATCAACACGAGGAGACGTGCCACAGGCACATACCGCATCAATGAGTCCTGCATCGAGATCTGCCTGTATGAGGGCCTTACCCTCATTGCCTACCAAGTGAGGGACCACCTTTACCACGGGGCAAAGATTCCCCCACGCAGTGCGAACTCCTTCAGCCAGGGCCTCAAGATCAAGGTACTGCCCGATGCTTGCACTATCAAAATAAACACCGATTTTCTCGGCCATCTGACTACCTCCCTCTCACAGTCTGAATGGCTTTCATTGCCGCCGCAGTACCGGACTGCGCAGATTTCATGACATCCAGAGGACGTGCTGCACATCCGGCGACAAAAATGCCTTTTTCCTCATCACTGACCAGAAACCCTTCGTCACTTTGCGGCAGATCCATGGGAAGCGGTTGACCGACAACGCTTGGC
>JAQVZR010000157.1 GCA_028708105.1 Desulfoplanes sp.
TCTGTGGGCATAGAGATTAGCGATCACCGCCGTTTCCCGCCATGGAAGCAGAGGCAGCTTGTCCCGTACAAAGGCTTCCACCCCAATATTCTGGAGCCCTACGGCATTGAGCATCCCGCACGGAGTCTCGGCCACCCGGGGCGAAGGATTGCCCTGCCGGGGCAGAAGGGAAAGCCCTTTGACCACGATGCCGCCAAGGGTGCTCAAGGCACCGAACTGCTCAAGCTCAACGCCATAGCCAAAGGTCCCTGATGCCGTGATCACGGGGTTTTTGAGCTTCAGCCCGGCAAAATTTACAGAAAGATCCATGTACGTTCCTTGATTCACCACTGAAAGTGGCGTGATAAATAATATACGATATAGTATTTAAACCAAACCACGTTTGAGGGATTGAGTTTTTTTCACCGCGAAGAACGCTAAGGAACACGAAGAAAAGCAACAAAATAAAGCTCAATCTATCCCAGATTCTTCACCCTTCGCGTTCCTTCGTGCCCTTCGCGGTGAAAAAAGAATTGAACAGTGATAACCTGTTCGAAAACTATGGGTCTGAAACTGGGTTTGGTTTAATATATGATGCAGGATAAAGGATATACGAGGGGACGACGTTAGCACATGGGTCAATTCCAGGCTGGCATTCATTCTACTCGGATTTTGTTCTTTTCGTCCTCCTGTCTCCCGTCTCCTGACCTATATCTTTTATCCTATATCCTACATCCTTCATTTTTATTTCCCGAACAACACCGCACTTTCATCCGGATGCACCATACCCATGGCCGTCATCCTCACACGCACAAAACGGTAATCCCGGATCAGGGGATAGACCAGCACGATACGCAACAAAACTTCCCACAAAGGTTTCCCCAAAACAGACTGAAACCGCCCTTCCCACCACAGGTTATTCACACCGAAATGCCGGGTGCGCAAAACAAGATGGGCCCCGATCCGCCAGTGGGCTAAAGCAAAACATAATTTTTTATATAACATATCCGCTCGCATGTTCACGTATCCTTGATTCCAGCATCTTCTTTTCACGGCGTATACATACGCCAAGCACCTCCGCAACATCACGAATCATGGAGCACAACAGCCCAGGCATCCTGCGCCCATCCCCTGCAACGGACTCCTGTTCCCACGGCACTGCCTGCTATCATGTCAAGGATTACATGTCGTATCAACGATCCATAATGCTTTGGTGAAAACATAGCTACTTTTCCTGTATCTATTTTTTCACCAATTCCCTGGCCAGCATCAGCCCCTTATCTCCGCCCCCGGCCATCCGGCTCAGTTCATCAACGACCTCATTGTCAGCGAGGCAGCGGCACAGGGTAAAAGTCTGGGTGTCGCGGACCTCTTTACAGATATAAAAATGACGTTTAGCCATGACAGCCAATTGCGGCCAATGGGTAATCAGGATGACCTGCTGGCGGGTGGACAGCTCGCGGATGCTCTTGCCAACCTTGTTCAGGGTGATGCCCCCGATCCCGGAATCAACTTCATCAAAAAGCAGAGTGGGCATTTCTTTTTCCCCCCGCAGACCAACCACGGCAAGCAAAAAGCGGGACAATTCACCGCCCGAGGCAATTTTATCCAGAGGCTGGGGCGGCTGACCCGGATTGGGAACCCAGAGAATGCGCGGACGGTCTTCAATAATCCCCGGATAAATTTCCTTCCTCTGAGATGCAAAAACGATCCTGACCTTGTCGGAAAATCCCAGCTCCTTAAGGCTGACTTCCAGACGCTCCTGAAGAATTTTCTGGGCACTGGCACGTGCGGTATTCAAGGTGGTTGTCAATACACGTAACTGTTCCGCCTGTTCTGTTCTCTGGCGTTCGAACTGGGCCAGCTGCAGCTGGCTTTGGTCAAGAAAAGAAATATTTTCATCAATCTCCTGTTCCAGATCCAGGATTTTTTCCAAAGGCCGTTTGAGCCTGCGCTCAAGCTGGGTCAATTTCCACAGACGGGATTCAATACTTTCTAATCGGTTCTTGTACTCGAAATCCATGGGCACGGCACGCAGTTCCCGATCCAGTTCCAGCATCGCCTGCCTGCTTTCCTCCAGTTGGGAACCAAACAGGGTGAATCTGTCGTCGATGCGGGCCAACGACTGCACCTGCCGTTGCAATGTTCCCATACCTTCCAACAGAGAAAATTCCTGGCCGTTGATGATTTCCAAAGATTGCTGAACCAGATCCCTGGACTGTGCCTGAGACTGAATAATCTTTTTTTCAGCCATAAGCACATCTTCTTCACCCGGCTTGGGGGCCACTTTTTGGATTTCCTCCCGCTGGTATTCCAAAAAATCCCGTTTATCCACCAACCCTTTGACTTTAGACCGAATATCCTCTTCCCGGGCCATGATCTGAGCGATTTCTCGAAGGACTTCGGCATGTCTGTCCCGGATAGAAGGATCAGCCAAAAAACCATCCACGATGCGTGCATGATATGCCGGCCGCAAAAGCTTTTGCTGACCGTGCTGGCTGGTATGGATCAGCAGCCGGGGCTTAAGGGCCTGCACCTTTTCCTGGGAACCCAGGACATCATTGATGTAAATCCGACTCCGCCCGGTTTCGGCAAAAATCTCCCGGCGCAGAATGACCTCGTCCCCATCCAGGACAAAAACCGCTTCCACTTGAGCCTTGTCCCGCCCCGCCCGGATCATGGATGCAGATATCTTCTGCCCCAGAATAAAATCCAGCGCACTAAGGATAAAGGACTTGCCTGCCCCTGATTCTCCGGTGAGCACATTAAGGCCGGACGCAAAATCCAGCTCAACATCCTCGATCAGAGCAAGATTTCTGATGCGCAAAAATTCAAGCATGGCCTTCCTTGGTCAAAAAAATGGGTTAAAGTTCGCAGTTCAACGTTCACAATTCACCGCAAGAAACTATGATTTTTATTCGGCATCGCATAGGGGCTGAACCAACAAACAATCAATACAAACAATGTTCATAATCGATCAACGCTGTTTGAGACGGGGATCAAGCAGATCCCGCAGGGTCTCGCCCAAAAGATTATACCCAAGCACCGTAAGCAGGATGCACATGCCGGGGAACACCGAAAGCCAGGGCGCTATCTCCATGACATCCTTGCCTTCCATGAGGATATTGCCCCAGCTGGGAACCGGAGGCTGGACCCCGAGGCCAAGGAAGCTGAGGGCCGATTCCGTAAGAATGGCCGCGGCAATGCCCAGGGTTGCAGATCCAAGTACCGGGGTCAGGGCATTAGGCAGGATATGCATCCCCAGAATACGTACGATGCTAGCCCCGGAAATACGCGCCGCTTTGACAAAATCGCGTTCCTTGAGACTCAGGGTCTCGGCACGCACCAGACGGGCCACCCCCATCCAGGAAGTCAGGCCGATAACAATCATGATATTGGTCAGGCTGGGTTCCAGAAAAGCAATCACCGCCAGGATCAAAAAAAACGAAGGAAAGCAGAGCATCACGTCCACGCAGCGCATGATAATCTCGTCCACAAGACCACCAAAATACCCGGCAACCAGCCCCAGAACCAACCCGATGGATGCAGAGATCCCCACGGCCACAAACCCAACCCATAAAGAGACCCTGGCCCCATACACCAAGCGGGCAAAGACATCCCTCCCAAGGGCATCAGTCCCTAGCAGATGGTCACTTCCCGGGGGAAGCAAGATAGCGTTCACATCCAAAGCATTGGGGCCATACGAACAGATCCACGGAGCCAGCAAGGCCAAAAAGACCATGGTCCCCACCAGAATAACGCCCACAAAAAACAAGCCGTATCTGGAAATAAAAAGCCGCGTTTTCATTGCAAACATGGTGCTACGTATTCCTTTACCTGGCGTAAGGGTACAAACCCCAGAGAAGCCCTGGTCATATTTACGGAAAAAACGATCCTGACCCCCAGCATCTCGGTATCAAAACCGTTTCAAAACATTTTCTCCCTTCTCCTTTCTCCCTTCTCCTTTCTCCTGTCTCCCTTCCTCCCTTCTCCTTTCTCCTTTCTCCCCGCCTCCCTTCTCCTTCCTCCCTGCCGACATCTTGTATCATTCCCCTACTTCCCCGCCCTGATCCGGGGATCGGCCAGCGAATACCCGAAATCAGCCAGCATATTCCCGGCCAGCGTGAGCACGGCACCAAGGACCAGATTACCCATGATCAACGGATAATCCCGGGACATGACCCCCTGATAAAAAAGCTGTCCCAGGCCGGGCAAGGCAAAAATGGATTCAATGATCACGCTACCGCCGATAAGCCCGGGCACAGAAAGACCCAGCAGGGTAATCACCGGCAGCAGACCGTTGCGCAGTCCATGGTGGAAAATGACCGTCCGCGTGGGAAGTCCTTTGGCCTTGGCTGTGAGGATGTAGTCCTGGCGCAGAACCTCAAGCATGGAAGAGCGCATAAACCGGGACATCCCGGCCAGGCCGGTGATGGTGTACACAAGCAGAGGCAGGGCCAGGTGATTGGCCAGATCGCACAGCTTATCCCACCAGGACAGGGTGGCAAATCCCAGAGATGTCAGCCCGGAAATAGGAAACAGGGGATAGGCGATACCCAGAAAGAGCATCAGCAGGAGGGCCAGCCAGAAACCGGGCATGGCAAAGCCCACAAACACGATCACCGTGGAGATGCGATCGAACCACCCTCCCTGGTAATAGGCGGAAATCACCCCGATGGGGATGCTTATACCCAGGATCAGAAACATGGCCATGATATTAAGACCCAGGGTCAGGGGCAGGCGTTCTTTGATCTTGTCCCATACAGGGCGGTGATCCCCGCTCATGGACCGGCCAAAATCAAGACGCACGATGCGGCTCATCCAGTTGAGATACTGGACATGGACGGGCTTATCCAGACCGTACAATTTTTCCAGGCGAGCCCGGGCAGCCTCGCCGGCCATGGGATTCAAGGTGGTCTGCAGATCCGTGGGCGATCCAGGCGCCAGATGAATGACCCAGAAACTGAGCACGGTGATGCCGATAAAAACGACCCCGAGCCACAGGATTTTGACCAGAATATGTTTAAAAAAAGGAAAGATCATAGGGATTGTCGGCACGCAGCTGTAGAGAAAGGACAAAATAACGACATAGACCAAACCTGCCTGGCGCTTGGGTGTAATTGGCCCATTTCAGGGGAAGAATCAAGACGAGGAAAGTGCGCAGTGCGCAGGAGGCAGTACCCAGGGTGAAAAACGGACGGGAGACGGGAGGAAAAAAATGGAAACAGGAGACGGGAAAACGGAGACAGGAAAAACAAAAAACTGTCGAGTCCTGAAAAAAAATGTCACTTTTCGAGCTGAATTTTGCTACTTGCCGATATCTCAGGAGACAAGGCATGCCTTGCCTCTACAAAGACTTTCGGCCCTGGACTACGGACATCGGATTTCTATGACTCTCGTCTCCCTTTCCTTGATCTTAACTGAAGTTACGCACGCCACCGAGATCTTTCTGCTGAGCCCGGCATTGCCGGCAAGAAGGTCCCCCCTT
>JAQVZR010000158.1 GCA_028708105.1 Desulfoplanes sp.
GGTCCGGCCATGCCCGTAGAAGTTCAAGGTTTTGACGGTGTTCCAGACGCTGGTGATGAATTCGTTGAGGTTGACGATGAAAAAGTAGCCCGTAAAATTTCGGATGCCAGACGAGGCAAACAACGCGAAAAAGAACTGGCCAGCGAAACAACGTTTACGCTGGATAAATTCTTGGCTGCCAAGGCCGGAGAAAAGGTCAAGGTCCTCAACCTGGTCGTCAAATCTGACGTACAGGGTTCTCAAGAGGCCATTACTGACGCGCTGAACAAGCTCTCAACAGACGAAGTGCGCATTGATATCATTCACAGCGGAACAGGTGCCATCACCGAATCAGACATTTTACTTGCTTCAGCATCCAATGCCGTCATCATCGGATTTAACGTCCGTCCCACGGCAAAGGTTAAAGATGTGGCCGAGCAGGAAAAAGTCGAAATCAGATTTTATAATATCATTTACAAGCTGGTAGCGGATATCAAGGATGCCCTCTCAGGCATGCTCACCCCCACCATCAAGGAAGTCTATCTCGGCCAGGCTGAAGTCAGACAGACCTTCTCGGTCCCCAAAGTGGGCACGATCGCCGGCTGTGCAGTCATTGACGGCAAGCTTATCCGTAACGCCAAAGTGCGACTTTTGCGTGAGGGTGTCGTCATATACACAGGCAAACTTACCTCCCTCAAACGTTTCAAGGACGATGTCCGTGAAGTGCTTAAAGGTTTTGAATGCGGAACCGGGCTTGAAAATTTCAATGACATCAAGGAAGGAGACGTCATTGAAGCTTTTGAAGAGGTTGAAGAAAAGCGCAGCTTATGATCATCGGGATGCTGGATCTCGGGTTCAGGTTACCCCCCCCTTATACTCTCATGAAAAAAGCACGTCGGGAACAACCTGAAATACAAATTGAAAACAGGTCTCATGTGGCTGTCTCAGAGGTTCATGCTCTAGACAGCCACAACCTCCTTGTGCCGGCTGGGATAAATATTTGTAATGAACGTCGTACACAGCCCGCATTTCAAGGTTATCTCCAAGGTTGAAGCCAGCACTTTGGAGGAACGTGTGTGCACACATCTGGATTTTTTTGGAGTATGACCATGCAGCGATCAACTTCCAGAAGGGCCATCCGCATGGCAGATCAGATCATGCGTGAGCTCAGCAGGATCATTGTTGAAGAATCCCAGGACCCGAGATTGGAAATGGTATCCATTACCGGTGTCAGAATGAATCGTGACTTAAGCATTGCTGAGGTCCTGTACACCCATATTAAGGGCCGGGAATACATCCCACAGCTCGAAAAAGCCTTTATCCATGCATCCGGTTTTTTTCGAACCAGCCTTGGAAAACGGCTCAATATGCGCAGGATCCCGACCATACGGTTTACATGGGACGAGTTTCTGGAGGAAATGGTCTATGACCACATCGATCAACCAGATAACTGAGCTCATCCGCGGGGAAGACGATTTTCTCGTTGTTTCTCACTACAACCCGGATGGTGATGCCGTAGGTTCTATGGCCGCCATGGCCTGGATACTTACATCACTTGGCAAACGTTTTCGGCTATACAATATCTCCGGACTGCCCGAGCGCTTTTCCTGGCTCAGGCTGCCAATGCCTATCGACCAAGAAATACCCTCCAGCAAACCACGGTGGACCATCACCTTAGACTGCGGTGAGCCCAACAGAGTAGGCCAGGAACTTTTCAAGCGGATGAAGAAACCTCAGGTGATTAATATTGATCACCACCAGGGCAATCCCCTCTTCGGCCGGATCAACTGGGTAGATACCGAGATTTCCTCGACGGGAGAAATGGTGGCCATGCTTGCCAATAATTTGGATGTCCCCCTGTCAGGCGACTTGGGAGAAGCGATATATCTGGCTCTTGTCAGTGATACAGGCTGGTTCAGCTACGGAAACACCTCACCTGCAACGATGGAACTGGCTGCTGAAATCATTCGCCTGGGACTGCGCCCCGATCACTTCACCCCCAAACTACAATACAACTGGACAGCCAATAAGGTCCGCCTTCTTGGCAAAGCCATGTCGCAGGCCCGGCTTTATTGTAATGGCAAAATCGGCGTCGTGTCCGCTTCTGAAGAAGATTTCGCTCTGACCGGAGCTACGGGGGAAGATACCGAGGGTCTGGTCGACATCATCCGCAATGTACGCAGCGTCAAGGTAGCGGTCAGTTTCCGTGAAGAGGGCGGCCACAAAATAAAATTCAGTCTGCGTTCTACCGGGGACACCGATATCCGTCAGATTGCCGTGCGGTTTGGAGGCGGAGGACATATAAATGCTTCCGGAGGAACCATCAACGCAACTCTTGAATCAGCAGAGCACCAGATGGTGACCATGATCCAGGACGTCCTGGATTTAGAGAGCGAATAATATATGGCCGGCAAACCAAACCAGCAAGATGGCATCCTCATTTTGGACAAACCATCAGGTCCCACCTCTTCCGGATGCCTCCAAACAATCAAGCATACCCTGGGACAAAAAAAAATCGGCCATGCGGGGACGTTGGATCCCATGGCCACGGGTGTACTCATCGTCCTTCTGGGACAAGGGACAAAACTTGCGCCATATCTGACAGTCGGCACCAAAACATATAAAGGAGAACTTCAATTAGGTGTAATAACAGATACCTATGACCGGCAAGGTGTCATTTTGGAAGAGCATCCCTGGGAGCACCTGACAAAAAAAGAAGTTGAGCACGAGGTGCTTCTCTGGCAGGCTCTCACGCATCAGGAAGTCCCCCCGGTTTCCGCAGCGAAGCATCATGGCAAGCCTCTCTATAAATTACACCGCGCGGGCGAAGAAGTTCCTGTAAAAACAAAGTCCATACATATTTCCCAGGTGGAAATCCTTTCTTTGGATCTCCCCCTGGTACAATTTCGGGTCACCTGCTCACAAGGCACTTATATACGGTCCCTGGCCCACAGCCTGGGGAAACGCTTAGAGTGCGGAGCAATGTTAACGAGTCTGACCCGGGAACGCTGCCATCCCTTTGGTCTTGAGCAGGCCCATAGTCTGGAAGACATGATCGCCGACGGTGAGCATTTTTCCGATCGAGTTATCTCTCTTACAGATGCATTACCGCATTGGCCCCATGTCGTCCTTGACGAAGAAGAGACCAATGAGGTGAAGAATGGAACCTGGCTCTTGGCAAACGTCCATGACCTTCCTCTGGAAGGTGAAAAACGGTTGTTTCTGGCCCCGGATCAGAGCACACCTCTGGCCCTGGTGGAAGCAACCATGCGCAATAACATAATGCACTGGGCGATTTTACGAGGATTGTGGTCAGCGTAGCAGGGAACTCCCCTCCCGAGCAGATCTGCCCCGAAACGGCAAAGGCACACACGAACAAACATTCTTATCGGAGGATACCGCTGTGGTCATGACCCCAGAAGAAAAAACCAAAGTTATTGTAGAATTCAGTCAGCATGAAGGTGATACAGGATCTCCAGAGGTCCAGATTGCCCTGCTTACCAGCCGCATTGTTTACCTTACAGACCACTTCAAGACGCACCATAAGGACTTTCATTCCAGAACCGGTTTATTGAAGATGGTCGGCAAACGGCGTAAGCTTCTTAACTATTTAAAAAATAAAGACATTCAGCGCTACAGGGACATTATTGCTCGCCTGGGACTGCGCAAGTAGGTAATGTTTTTTCAGGACAGGAGGATTGCCCCCTGTCCTGCTTTTTTTGTACTTCGTGTTTTGTGTTTGGTGTTTCGCTTTTGGTATCAGCCGGTCACATCCGTCTGGTTACATAAGCAGAACACTGAACACGTTGATCAAACATGCAGAGCACAAGTACTTCACTCAAAGAAAATCCAAGGAAGATTAGATGTCAAATCTATTTGAAACCACAACGGTTTCCATTCCAGTCAACGATGAAGCTATCACCTTAGAGTATGGCCGGGTCGCACTGCAGGCCAATGGAGCAGTTCTGGTAACCTGCGGCGAAACCGTCGTTATGGTAACCGCCGTTACCCAACCCGCCATGCGTGTATCTGATTTTATGCCGCTGACGGTCAACTATGTGGAAAAGATGTACGCAGCCGGTAAAATTCCCGGTTCCTATTTCCGCCGCGAGATCGGCCGCCCAAGCGACCGAGAGACCTTGGTTTCCCGACTTATTGATCGCCCCATCCGCCCGCTCTTTCCCGAAGGATTCCGGGATGAAGTCCAGATCATCGCCACCGTCGTCTCCGCTGATGACAAACATGATCCGGACGTCCTTTCTCTGGTTGGCGCATCCGCAGCCATGCATATTTCCGATATACCCTTTCTTGGCCCCATCGCCGGTGCCCGCATCGGTTATGTCAATGGTGAATTTGTACTCAACCCCAGCTATGAGTTACAGAAACAGAGTGAACTCAACCTTCTGCTGGCTGGAACCAAAGACGCAGTGGTCATGGTTGAAGGTGGAGCAAACTTCCTTAAAGAAGCCGTCCTAGCTGAGGCCATCGCTTGGGGCCACAATGCACTGCAGCCGATGATCGCCGCCCAGGAAGAACTCCGGGCAAAAATAGGCAAAGAAAAACTGGAAGTTATTCCTCCTGTACACGATGTTGAACTGGAAAAACGTGTCGCGGAACAGGCCTTTGAAAGCCTGAGCAAAGCCCTGACCATTCCTCTAAAAATGGAACGCTATGCAGCCAAGCGTCAGGTTAAAAAAGACACCATTGAAGCCCTGGCTCCTGAATTGGAAGAGGCACCTGAGCGTTTAGCCCGGATTCCTGCAATTTTGGAAGACATGGAAAAATCCATTGTCAGGAAACGGATTGTTGAGACCAACACCCGTATCGATGGCCGGGATATGACGACGGTCCGCCCCCTGAAAATGGAAATAGGCGTTCTGCCCCGATCTCACGGTTCAGCCATCTTCACCCGCGGCGAAACCAAGAGTCTGTGTACAGCCACTCTGGGCAGCTCCCGGGACGAACAGCGCATTGAGACTTTGACTGGAGAAATGGTCAAGTCATTCATGCTCCACTATAATTTTCCTCCGTACAGCGTTGGCGAAGCCCGTATGTTGCGCGCTCCTGGCCGTCGCGAGATTGGGCATGGTGCCCTCGCTGAACGAGCTATCCAACCGGTTATGCCATCCACCGAAGCCTTCCCCTTCACCACACGGGTTGTCTCGGAAATTCTGGAAAGTAACGGTTCCTCTTCCATGGCCTCGGTTTGTGGCGGTACCCTTGCACTCATGGACGCAGGCGTGCCCATCAGCGCACCCGTCGCAGGTATTGCCATGGGACTGATCAAAGAAGGCGACGAGTTTAGAATCCTGACGGATATTCTAGGAGATGAAGATCACCTCGGCGATATGGACTTTAAAGTAGCTGGTACCGCCGAAGGCGTGACCGCCATCCAGATGGACATCAAGGTCGCAGGTATTCCTGCCGAGATCATGGGCAAGGCTCTTGACCAGGCACGGGTCGCACGCCTGCATATTCTCAAAG
>JAQVZR010000159.1 GCA_028708105.1 Desulfoplanes sp.
GGAGCCGAAGGAGATTTTGGCGGAGATTGCGGAGTTAGATAAGGAGAGTGCTGAGTTGTTGGCGGAGATTAGGGGGATGGTATGAGTATTGTCTCGTCAGGCTGGCAGAGAAAGAATTTAGGGGAGGTCTGCGAGATAATTAAACGTGGGATCGCTCATAACTATTTGGAAAGAGGAGGAATTTTCGTTTTAAATCAAAAATGTATCCGAGATCACCAGATTAACTACTCGCAGGCAAGAAGACATAATTTGAAAGAAAAAAAAGTTCATTCTGAACGTTATGTCCAACTTGGTGATGTTCTTGTTAATTCAACGGGGACAGGGATTTAGGACGAGTTGCTCAAATTCGTTCGGAACCTGAGGAGGCTACAACAGTAGATACGCATATTACTATTGTAAGGGCGAATTCCGATTTGTTTTTCGATGATTTTTTTGGGTACATGCTCATTAAAATTGAGGATGAAATCACTTCAAGTGGGGAAGGCACAAGCGGACAAACAGAATTACCCAGGAAGAAGCTTGAACAAGAATTCTATATTCAATATCCAACTTCTCGCCCAGAACAAAAACGCATTGTCGCCATCCCGGATGGCGCCTTTGAGCGCATTGATACAGCCATCGCCAACACCCAAAAAAACCTCGCCAATGCACGGGAGTTGTTTGAAAGCTATCTCAACAACGTCTTCAGCCAGAAGGAGGAGGGGTGGGAGGAGAAGCAAATTGGTGATCTCGGTGATGTTTTTGATGGCCCCCATGCAACACCGGAAACTGTAGACTCAGGGCCGATATTTCTAGGGATAAGCACATTACATGATGAAAAAATTGTTCTGGGGGAAACACGTCACGTAACAGATATCGATTATGAAAAATGGACTCGGCGAGTAAAACCACGGGCTGGCGATATTGTTTTTTCTTATGAAACTCGTCTTGGGCAACCAGCTTTAATTCCTGAAGGACTTGAATGTTGCCTTGGTAGACGAATGGGTCTTGTTCGACTTGATAGGAAAAAGGTCGATCCACGTTTTTTTGTCTGTATGTATGTCTCGCCTCCATTCCGCAAGTACCTGGCAGACCGATCTATTCGAGGTGCAACAGTCGACAGAATACCACTCAAATAATTCTCTTCTTTTACTGTCTGCCTACCAAGTCTTATAAAACAAGAGGAAATGGCAAACGATATTGAATCCCTTAATTTCAAAAAACAAGAACTTGAACTTCTTTATAGTCAAAAACTCATCGCCCTCGCCGAACTCAAACAATCCATCCTCCAAAAAGCCTTTGCCGGAGAGCTGACGGCTGACTATAGATCCGAGGTAATCATTCCCCAACTATCCCAGCAAATATGAGTTTTTTAACCTGGTAATGCTGTAGCTGCTCGGCAACGCGCTTTGAACTTGGCACCGGATACGGACAACAGCAACCAAACAAACGCCAGCATATCGTCTTCATACATTGCCCGAAAGGCCGAGCAGCTACGGCGCTCCCAGAGTGGTACAAGATAATCATTGTTTCCATCAGAAAAAATAAATCGTTACAAAAATACCAGTACCTCAAGGTGGGACGGACCAAGAATTCGTATCCTGTGATTCCCGAACAGGCTCTCTAAACACAGGGCCTTGGTCCCGGGCCGGAACGACCACGCCGACCAGCAGCGGGCACTATTTTTTCTGTAGTGAAAAAAAATACGAGATACACTTCATACAACGATCCCCGGCACAGACGTTTCTTGTCTCTGCCGGGGATCGTTTGTACAAAGAAGGCGATGGGAAAAACTCTGTCCTTTAAAAAAGTTGCTTTCATCCATAGCTGCCCATGATGCAGGCAGTGCATTGCAACACCAAAAAGCACTGGTCCATGTCAGGAGAAAGCAACCATGCGAAACAAGGGCCGTCATCTCATCACACCAGGGTGATGGCATCTCCAAGAGTAATAATGCCGCCTTGCAGCACCCTGGCAAATACGCCCCGCTTGGGCATAATACATTCTCCGGCAAGCTCATAAATGGCACATTTTGTGTGACATTTTTTGCCGATCTGGGTCACTTCCACCAGGGCGGTTTCTCCAAGACGCACCCGGGTGCCCACAGGCAATGACGGCCAGTCCACGCCCGACGTTCCGATATTCTCCGCAAAATCACCAAAATGCACATCAATGCCACGATCTCTGGCGGCCAGGATATCTTCGCCGGCCAAAAAACTGACCTGCCGATGCCAGGTTCCTGCGTGGGCATCTCTCAAAAGTCCGTGTTCCTCAACCAGCTGCGCCGTTGTCACCTGGGTTTTTCTGGTTCCCTTGGTTGCACTCAATGCAATGGAATCGATTTTCATGCGCAACACCTTTTTTCATAGTCCTGTATTGCCAGGGCCAACGCATCGGCCCCCAGATTGGAACAATGCATTTTTCTCTTGGGCAACCCGTCCAAAGCTTCGGCAACGGCTGCTTTGGTCAGCAACTTTGCCTCTTCCAGCGTTCGGCCCTTGACCATCTCGCTGGTTTGACTGGACACGGCAATGGCCGCAACACAGCCAAAAGTTTGGTATTTAACATCTTCGATGCGCCCGTCTTTTACCTTGATATAAAAAGTCATCATATCACCGCACACGGGGTTGCCTACTTCGCCGACACCGTCCGCATCCTCAATGATTCCCACATTTTTAGGTTCTGCAAAATGCTGCATTACTTTTTCCGAGTACATGTTTTTCCTCCCATATCTATATCTTTCTGTTCTTCCCCGACAAGATCCGCCAGGGTGATGGACGTCAGCTGATTTTCAATGGCCAGAGCGACCTTGTTCCAGACGTCCCGCGTGGGGCACATTCCGCTGCGATCACACACCAGGGGGTCATTGACACACGGGGCCACGCCCTCCTCCTTCTCAAGCACCTTGACGATATCCCAGACAGTGATGGTCTCGGGAGAACGCGACAGGGAATACCCGCCGCTTGGCCCCCGGGTACTGCTGATAAGTTCGGCCCGCTTCAAAGGGATAATAAGCTGCTCAAGATATTTAGCAGGCAGATCCTCCTGCTGCGCAATCCCTCCCAACCTGACCGGGGCCTGGCCCCAGCACTGGGCAAGCTCGACCATCAGCCGGGTTCCGTACCTGCTGCGCGTGGTGATTTTCATTTCTTCGCCCCCTCCGTCATTGGGGCCCTATCCTTCCAGATCGGTGAAATGGATCGCAATTTTTCAACAACCGGCGGGAGCTTTTCAAGGACATATTCCACGTCTTCATGGGTATTGGTAACATCCAACGTAAAGACAGCAGATCCTTGGGCCGTGGCTGCCCCCACCCCTATGGCCACGAGCACCGGCGAGGTCTTCAATGCTTTGGAAGCACAGGCAGATCCAGTATTCACATAAATCCCTTCCCGGCTAAGCATAAAAATCAAGGACTCGCCTTCAACTGCCTTGATGCAAAAACTTGCATGCCCGGGCAGGCGCATGGTGGGGTGCCCGGTGGGAAGCACGTAAGGCACGCGCTGCAATATCCCCTCAACAAGCTCTTTTTGCAGCTGGACCAAATAGGCCCGGCGCTCCATCAGCCTTTTTTTTGCCAGTTCTGCCGCTGTTCCAAGGCCCACAATGCCTGGGACATTTTCCGTACCCGCCCTGCGTCCCCGTTCCTGAATACCACCATGGATGAGGGGCATAAGCCGTGTACCTTGACGAAAATATAAAGCGCCGGTTCCCTTGGGAGCGCCAAAGGCAGGGCCGGAAATGGTCAGCAGGTCAGCACCCAGCGCCTGAACATCCACGGGGATATTCCCCACGGTAGCCGCGGCATCTGTATGAAACAGAACACCGAATTCGTGACACAGAGAAGCCAGGTGTTCCACAGGTTCAATGGTGCCGATTTCAGCGTTGCCATGCATCACCGACACCAGGGCCACCCTGGAAGCGTCATTCTCCAAAATTTTTCTGAGCAGCTGCGCATCAACCACGCCGTTTTTATCCACGGGCAAAAAGGTCACCTCGTAGCCGAGGCGTTCAAAAAATCGAGCTGAATTAAGCACCGAATGATGCTCTATGGCCGAAGCAATAATCCGGTCTTTTTTCCCAAAATGCGCAAAAACGGTTCCTTTGATTGCCAGATTGTTCGCCTCGGCTCCAGAGGAGGTGAACAATAGTTCCTCAGGGTCGGCATGTATGAGATCCGCAAGCTTTTCCCGCTGCGTTTCCACCACCTTTTTGATGTTGAACCCCATGTCATAGACAGTGGAAGGGTTGGCAAACTCCCGATCAAAAAAAGGCAGCATGGCCTCAAGCACCGTGGGATGTACCGGCGTTGCCGCGGCATGATCCATATACACTGTTTTCTTCATCGCATCCCCCGCCCTTTGCGGACATACAGCCTGTAGCAATCATCCGACGAATCCATCCCCATAAAATCCTGACCGGAGGTGCGGCACCAGGCAGGTATATCCTCCAGGGCGCCATCATAGTCCGTCAGAATTTCCAAAACCTGCCCGGGATCAAGATTCTTCATTTTCTCTGCCGCCTCCATGAGATGCATCGGACACATCCGACATACCAGATCAATAGTGGCATCGGCAGCGGGCCTGTTGATAAATTCCATTATATCTCCTCCTGTTCTAATCTATATTAATTTCGTATAGATTAAATCCAGACATCTTCTCTGTCAATAAAAAAAATGCCGGGATACTCCCAGAAGACGATGTTTCCCGGCCCGTAACCTTGCATCACGGGGCCATAAACAACCCGTTCTGGAAACAACAAGGTAGCAATCTTAAGGTTATGCATTGACGGGGAGCATAAAAGTATAGTGTAGAAAATAAAAAAAAAGGTCTCTTGGTTGTGCGCCCCATGTATCTGCCGGATCAGCACCCGGCCATGCCCGCCTTGGAGCGGTGATGCAGCGCGCACACCATGCCCCCTTCGGGTTCAGATTCCCTTCGTCCACCACGCATACGCTCCGTCACCACAAGGCAAACAAATGTCTCCCAAATACACATTCAATCGTATGGAACTGTCCGGTGCCTTTGGCGACCTCGGCACCCTTCTTCCCCTGGCCATAGGCATGATCATGCTCAACGGCCTGAGCCCCTCGGGAATGTTTCTGGCCATAGGCCTCTTTTATATTTTTTCCGGGATGTATTACGGGGTCACGGTTCCAGTCCAGCCCATGAAGGTCATCGGGGCCTACGCCATTGCCATGGGGCTCAGCGGATCACAGATTGCGGCCTCGGGACTTCTGGTGGCCGTTATTTTGCTGGTTGTCGGAGGCACAGGGGCAATCACTCTCATTGGCAGATATGTGCCCAAGCCGGTCATCCGGGGAGTTCAGATGGCCACAGGAACCCTGCTTATGACCCAGGGCGTCAGATTTGTTGCCGGCACCTCAACATTCCAACTGTTGCAGGGGGCTGCCGAACCCTATCTGTCCTTGCAGAGCCTTGGAGGAATCCCCAGCGGGATCATCATGGGCATTGTG
>JAQVZR010000160.1 GCA_028708105.1 Desulfoplanes sp.
GGTTTGGGTACCAGACAACTGGCGCTGACCTGGATCAGGTCGATGCCCTTGGACCTGTGGCCCTGTCCTTCGAGGCGGGCTTCCTGGACCCGGCCCAAAAAAGACTCCAGCTCGTCAAAATCGTCGTCCCCTTCACCAGGCCAGCCCACAATCAGATAGAGCTTTACGGTATTGAACTGCAGTTCACTGGCTAAACGGACGGCTTCCAGGAGAGATGCTTCATCCAGATTTTTATTCATCGCCGTACGCAGACGACGACTGGCCCCTTCCAGAGCAAAAGTCAGACTTCTGGTCCCGGTCTTGCGTATAAAAGTCAAAAAATCCCGGGTGGCACCATCCGCCCGAAGTGAGCCTAAAGAAAATTTGATATTATGGGCATGCAGCCATTGTAAAAATCCAAACAGTTCCGGCCAGTCGGTTAAGGCCGTTCCCACAAGCCCCACTTTGAACGGCTTTGCCTGACGCACAATGGCTTTGAGATCTTCAACCCTGGCTTGGCGGGGAGGACGATAGATATTTCCTGCGGCACAAAAGCGGCATCCGTAGGGGCATCCTCGGTTGATCTCCAGAAGGAGCATATCCCTGAACTCCGAAGAAGAACTCACAAAACAGGAAGCTGCCGGGGCTGGTAGAAGGCGGTCCGTTTGTTCCAAAAACACCCGGCGGACAATCCGCCGGCCCGTATTCTCATGGGTCAGGATACCGGGACGCATACCGAGTTTTTTTAAGGCTTCGCTCTTGGCAACATCCCCAAACCACAGGTCACGGATCTCATGTACGCACGCGGCAAAACCGTTCTCTGCTTCGCCGACAAAAAGAATATCCAGAGCGGGAAAAATGGGAAAGGGATTTAAAAAGGCAATGGGCCCCCCGGCCATAATGAGGGGCCATCCGTTGCGATCTATGGATCTGAGGGACAACCGGGCATGATGCAGGATTTCAAGGACAGCCACAAAATCGCCCTCAAAATTGAGACTGAAACAAATGAGAGGGAACTCGCCGAGTTCCCTGCCGGAATCCACTGATTTGGGAGGAGTGCCCCTGCCGTCCCAATAAAAACGTTCAGCGACAAAATCAGCGGATTCAGCCAGGATTCGGTATACTACCTGCCACCCGAGGGTAGACAGAGCAAATTTTTCTTTTTCCGGAAAGACCAGAGCCACAGGAAGCCTGCCACCCCATTCTCCAATGCGCGGCTGCTCCTTGCCCCAAAACAGAAACGACGTGTCCGATCCTTTCAGGTCATCCTTAATAGACATTATATCCCGCAAGAGCCAGGCCCGATAGTATGCTCCCAGCGTCTCTTGATAAGATGTAATCCGACATCGGCAGACCGGGACATAACGTTGTCAGCGCCATAGAGTCCACCGTCAACGACAGCGGAGCGCGGAATGCTTTCCGCCACCCAGCATTCTCCAGTGACTAATCTGCCTGCATCCGAATAAATGCGGGAATTTCCGATTCTTCCTCATCAAAAATAAAATCTTCACCGCCCGGAGTAGGTGTCGGGTTCGAGGACATGCCAGTGGTCCGCTTTGGGGACTCAAAGGACGGAGTCCCCTGGCGATGCTGTTTATTCCTCTGACGCAGGTAGGCGGGAATATTCAGATCTTCGTGATCAATACTGTTTGCCTTGGTCCTGAGTATTTCCTGGGAATCTCCCTGCGGCATCTGACACGGAGTAATCTTGCTCACATTGGAAGAAGACTGTTTGGGGACAGACTGTTTTTTTTCTTCTTCAATACCTGTAGCAATGACCGTGATACGCATCTCGTCGCCGATGTTCTGATCAAAGACCGTTCCAAAATAAATATTGGCATCGTCTGCGGCAACTTCCTGGATCAGGCTGGCAGCCTCGCTGGCCTCATCAATGGTCAGATCCGGACCGCAGGTGATGTTCATAAGCACACCTTTGGCACCGTCAATGGAAACATCTTCCAGAAGCGGACTGGTGATAGCCTTCATGGCTGCTTCCCGCGCTCTGCCTTCACCAGAAGCGATGCCGGTCCCCATCATGGCCAGCCCCATTTCGGACATGACAGCTTTGACGTCGGCAAAATCCAGATTAATGAGCCCGGGAACCATGATCAGGTCAGAAATACCCTTGACCGCATAAAACAGGACTTCATCGGCTTTAACCAGCATGTCCAGAGAAGTGGCCTTTTTGGACGCCAGGGTCAGCAGACGGTCATTGGGAATGGTGATGATACTGTCCACCACCTCACGCAGGGCCTTGATGCCCCGCTCGGCCTGCATAAGCCTGCGCTTGCCTTCAAAATGGAAAGGTTTGGTCACGACGGCCACGGTCAGAGCCCCGATATCCTTGGCAGCCTGGGCAATAATCGGCGCGGCACCGGTGCCTGTTCCTCCGCCCATGCCCGCAGTCACAAAAACCATATCACAATCGCCCAGGGTTTCCTTGATCTGGTCGATACTCTCTAGAGCCGCCTCACGGCCAACCTCAGGGTTGGCTCCGGCACCAAGCCCCTTGGTTAATTTCTCACCGAGTTGCAGCTTAAACTCGGCCTTAGAGTGTTTCAGCGCCTGAATATCTGTATTGGCCGTTATAAATGTTACGCCCTGCATGGCAGAAGAAATCATGTTGTTTATAGCATTTCCACCACCGCCACCAACACCGACAACTCGGATTTGTGCGTTGTCTTCTGTTTCCAGTTCCAAAAATTCCATCCTTTTCTCCTCCCCTGTTTCAGGATGAGCAACCCTATCTCATGAGAACCTGAAACGTATTCCAGGTTCTCATTATTCCTTAGTGAAGCAGCAGACAATCCTGGCTGGATTCTGCCCAATGGTGCTTTTCATTCCCAACCGCATCCAAAATTATTGCAAAAAACTATGTAATATCGACAAACCATTTTTTCATGGAGAACAGAATCCGGTTGAACATATTCTTATCCCGTATTCTGATTCCTTTCTGCATATTGGCCTTTTCAGCCCCGTACAGCAGAAGCCCCACTGCTGTGGAATACATGGAACTCTTGACCACGTCGGTCAAACCACCCACTCCTTTGGGAAGTCCTACCCGGGTCGGCACATTGAATACCTGTTCGGCCAGATCCTGCGCTCCCTGGATCAACGCCCCGCCACCCGTCAAAACCACACCGGCACCAATAAGCTTCTTAAATCCGGACCGAACCAATTCCTGGTCGACCAGAGAAAAAATTTCTTCCATCCTCGGTTCACAAATTTCTGCCAGAACATGGCGCGATAACCGCCTGGGATCACGGCCGCCCACACTGGGGACATCAATGACTTCGTCACCGGCGATACTATCGCCCAATGCACAGCCATATTTCACCTTGATCAACTCCGCAGCCTGCATGGGAGTACGTAGACCAAAGGCAATGTCATTGGTAAGGTTGATGCCTCCAAGAGCCAGAACCCCGGTATGCTTGATGGCATCATTGCTGAAAATAGCCAGATCCGTTGTCCCTCCGCCCAGATCCACCAGTGCCACGCCGATCTCGCGCTCTTCTGCGGTGAGCACCGACTTGGCTGACGCCAGAGATTCCAGAACAATGTCCTCCACGTCCAGCCCGGAACGATGGCAGGAACGAACAATATTCTGCGCGCTGGTTACGGCTCCGGTCACGATATGCACCTTGACCTCAAGACGGACCCCGGCCATGCCCAGAGGGGCTGAAATACCGCGTTGGTCATCAACAATATATTCCTGGGGCAGAATGTGGATCACTTCCCGATCCAGGGGAATGGCCACGGCCTTGGCCGCATCCAGGACCCTTTCGATATCCTTGGCCGTCACTTCACCGCCCTTGACCGCAATCACGCCATGGCTGTTGAACCCGGCGATATGACTCCCGGCAATACCTGCGTATATGGAACGGATCTCGCATCCGGCCATGAGTTCGGCTTCTTCCAAGGCTTTCTTGATGGACTGCACTGTCTGCTCGATATTCACAACAACGCCCTTGCGCAGCCCGGTGGAAGGACTTGTCCCTATCCCCACGATATCAACCCCGCCGGGAGTGACTTCTCCCACCACGGCACAGATCTTTGTGGTTCCGATATCCAGTCCTACAACAAGTTCCGACTTGGCCATATTTCCTTCCTTAGTTGAAAAGCCCCGTTCTTAAGGCACGCCCCCAAACCTGAAAGGCCCGGACATATTTTTCTGCGCTCCCAAGACGGGGTGCACGAAACGCCATGCATTGCGATTATCCGAGCGTTGCCCATGCCTTGCCTGCAAAAGCCTGCAGTACGCGCACCGCTTTGAGTTCATCCCGTTGCCTGAGATCATCCCAAACCAGGGCCAGCCGTCTGCAGTTACCATCCAGATCCCGAATACCAAGCACGATGGTTATCTGTGGAGAATCAAGCAGTATTTCCATAACATCATCCTCATACACCCGAAGATATGACATGGATGCGAGGCCGAAAGGGAGCATTTTATGATCTATCAGACGTACCGCCTGATCAAGAATATTCTCCGCTCCCATATCCGGCGTGTCGACAACAAGCACAGGCAGAGAAATAAATTTTGCAGGTTCTACCGGGCCGATAATCTGACCCCGACGGTCGGCATAGTAAAGTTCCCGGTTCCTTCTGATCCAGAAACAAGCCTGTTTTTCACGGACATGGATCTCCACCCGATCAGGCATGACCCGGCGCACCGAGGCTTCTGCAATCCAGGGATCATTCTGCAGTCGTTGCTGAATGGTCTTTATGCTTGTTTCAAAAATATTCTGTCCCGGACGCACCTGGCTTGTTGCAATGAGCTGGGCATCGTCACGGTGTGAGTTCCCGGTAACAACAACATGCTTAAGCGCAAAAAATGACTGCGAGGTAACATATCGGTATGCATACAAAAGAACAATACTCACACAGCCCACAAACACGAGACCAAGAACAACCCGGGCCCAAAACCCTGCCAAGGCAAACAGACTGGTAAAAAAAACCGGATTCCCGGTCCCGTTGTACATATTGGACCGGCGCAGGGCACGACGTTTCGTTGGTGCAGAACTCCGCGATGTTATGGACATGTCAGGACCTCAACTTCACGGTCCAGGTGTACGCCAAAATGTACGAAGACCTCAGATGCGGCCTGATCCATCAACTCCAGGGCCTGTGCCGCTGTCCCCGATCCCGTATTCTCCAGAAAATTGGCATGAACAGGTGAAAAGCGCATTCCGCCACATGTCCGCCCCCGGAATCCGGCCCGGTCAAGGAACATGCCGGCGGACCCGTTCACGGGATTCTTGAACACACATCCGGCGCTATGGGCATGAAGGGGTTGCACGCTTTTTTTGCGCCTAAACCATAATCGGGACTGCTCTCTGATCTCCTCACACGACGCGGGACGGAACGCAAAGACAGCCCCTAGAACAGCGTATACGCCATCATTTCCACGCAGAGAAAAATGTCGGTATCCGGCTGCACAATCACGACGTTGTATGCCGTGCACACCGGCTGCCGGTG
>JAQVZR010000161.1 GCA_028708105.1 Desulfoplanes sp.
CATTTACATCCGTTCAATTGTCTGACTATCTGGGAAAATGGGTTTCCCTGTGTTTTTATCCCGGTGATTTCACCTTTGTCTGAGCCACGGAAATCTCGGCGGTCGCCGAGAAGAATGCCGAATTTGCCAAGCTGGGCGTCCAGGTTCTGTCCATGAGTGTAGACAGCATGTTCGTGCACAAGATGTGGGTGGACCACGAACTGTCCAAAATGGTCACGGCCAAAACAGTGCCCTTTCCCATGCTCTCTGATGGTGGTGGTAATGTGGGCAAGGCCTATGGGGTGTATGATGAAACCGG
This sequence comes from Desulfoplanes sp., assembly GCA_028708105.1. Classification (GTDB taxonomy): domain Bacteria; phylum Desulfobacterota; class Desulfovibrionia; order Desulfovibrionales; family Desulfomicrobiaceae; genus Desulfoplanes. The sequence goes on from JAQVZR010000161.1 coordinate 299, forward strand.
TGGCGTGGATATCCGGGGACGATTTCTCATTGACCCGGACGGTATTGTTCAGGCCATGGAAATTCTAACCCCGCCCGTGGGCCGGAACGTGAACGAAACCCTGCGTCAGGTACAAGCCTTCCAGCTAGTGCGCGAGAGCAAAGGCACCCAGGCCACACCATCGGGCTGGAGACCTGGCAAACCCACATTGAAACCCAATCCGGATCTTGTCGGCAAGGTATGGGAAGCATGGAAGGTTTCCCAGGCATTTGATTGATCCAGCACCCCTAATGCCATAAACAGCATCATAAAGGCTCCAACTCTTGTCCACGGAAAAGAGTTGGAGCCTTTTCTTGTAAAAAAGTAACTATTCGCCTCACCATTCGCGTAAAATAATCTCAATGTGTTTAACGCAGCATAAAGTGGCCCCCCGCCCTAGTTCAGGGAAGGTTTCAGGATAGAGGAAATGACAGATGACACGACCCGCCCCTAACCCCGCCCTGACCAGGGTGGGGGATTCATGTGTGCCCTCAACGAGGATGATAGTATATGCTGAACTGTTCTCCGAAATGACCTTCCGTTTTGTCCGGGTCTAAGCCGCACCCTTTGCCAGGATTCAACCTCCAGATAGACAAGAAGGATGTGCTAACCGGATGAATCGAAATTAAACAAATTGGAATCATTTTACGCGAATGGTAAGTCTCCTCCTGTGTCAGGAAAAACGAAAACTCACGTTTCCTTGTGGGCTTGAACTAACCGCTTGCGATCCTCCTTTTTTCTTGTTTCGCAAGAAGTCCTGAGGTATGCGTGTATCAAACGTCAGAAACACTCATTGCCATACATTTTTAGCCCAGGAGAATGTTCCACACCCCTAAAAATATATCCAGGCACATCCTTTGCTTTTCATCCTTATGCTCCCCATCACCATGGCCATGGTCACCGCCCCGTCCGAACAATCCCTGGTGCAAGCATCCTGTCAAAGCTGCCATTCTCTAAAAAAAGTATATAAAAAAATGGGGCAGAACGAAACCGTCTGGGAAAATACACTCAACCGGATGCAGAGCAAGGGATCAGGATTGAACACAAAGCAGAATACCCTGTTGGCCACCTACTTAGCCACAACCGATGCCAAGACATTCGGATTATGCAACTAACCAAAAACACTTGCTCGTCCTCCACACAAGGGCTGGCCCATGACGCATACAATTCCACATTTGAACTCTGGGGACAACAACACGGATTCTTTCGAGTGGCCGTCCCTTTGTGCATTGCATTATCCGCTTCCCGCACTCCAAATCCATACATACACTTCATCTCCAAACCAACGGAAAATCCATCCCATGGAGCAGACAACCCGCCTCATCACCCACATCGAAGCCATTGCCGCAGGTGATTACTCCAATGACATCATGGAACTGACCAAGGACAACCAACCCGAGAACATCCGCAGAATTGCCGAAGCCGTGGGCATGATGATGGTCCGCATTGAGGCCAGAGAAATGCGCCTGGAACAATTGTATGCACAGATCAAACAAAACAGTCTGCGTACGGTGCAAAGCATTGCCGATGCCCTGGGCACCCGTGACTCATACACCCAGGGCCATGGCCAGCGTGTCGGTGATATGGCCTCGCGTACGGCAATGCGGGCAGGCCTCTCCGACCAGGATGTGGAATCCATACGGTTGGCAGGCATCTTACACGATATCGGAAAAATCGGATTTACAGACGATATTTTCAGCAACGAAGATACCCGGCCCAGCGATGCCATGCTGGAACAGATCCGCAAACATCCCACATGGGGCCACGATATTCTGACAAACCTCAATTTTCTGGGCAATGTTCCCGAACTCGTCTTCTGCCACCACGAACGGCTGGACGGCCAAGGCTATCCCCGAGGACTTAAAGGGGAGGAGATCCCCTTTGCGGCTCGGTTTATCAGCGTTGCCGATTGCTATGACGCCATGACAACCCAACGTATCTACCAGGACGCCATGCCCCAAAAAAAAGCCTGCACCATCCTCAAAAGACTGGCAGGGCCAAGCCTCGACCCCGATATCGTAACCATATTCATCACCGAACTGGAGAATCCATCCCAGCCAGAATTCCACCCTACGGAGAAAACCTTATGAAAAGTCATGAAGTGGATTACAAGATCATTGGCCATGATATGCAGATCGTCGAGGTGGAGCTTGATCCCGGAGAAACGGTGGTGGCCGAAGCCGGAGCCATGAACTGGATGGAGGACGGCATCACCTTTGAAGCCAAGATGGGAGATGGCTCTGAAGCCGAAGGGGGATTTTTCGGCAAACTGATGGGCGCGGGCAAACGAGCCCTTAGCGGTGAATCCATATTTCTGACCCACTTTACCAACACCGGATCAGAAAAAACACACGTGGCCTTTGCTGCTCCCTATCCAGGACATGTCCTGCCCATCGACCTGAGTACCACCCAGGGGGAAGAACTTCTCTGCCAGAAAGACGCCTTCCTCTGTGCGGCCCTGGGAACCAAAATAGGCATCGCTTTTAACAAACGCCTTGGTGCCGGTTTTTTTGGTGGGGAGGGATTCATTCTCCAGCGACTGCAGGGTGACGGCATGGCCTTTGTTCATGCGGGGGGAACCGTGGTAAAAAAAGAACTCAAAGGCGAAACACTGCGCGTGGACACCGGATGTCTTGTAGCCTTCACCAAGGGAGTGGACTATGATATCCAGCGCGCCGGTTCCCTGAAATCCATGTTTTTCGGCGGCGAGGGCATGGTTCTGGCAACTCTGCAGGGAACCGGAACCGTCTATCTCCAAAGCCTGCCTTTCTCGCGCCTGGCCGACCGGATCATTGCCCAGGCCCCCAAGACGGGGGGAAAACAAAAGGGCGAAGGCTCCGTCCTTGGGGGATTGTTTGACGGGGATAATAACTAGCATCTTCCCCACTGGTTTTTTTGCAGCATGGAGGCCTCCATGTTTCACCGCCCGATGTACACTACAAAAATAATTTGATCCAAACTAAAAAGCTGGGACAGTCCAATGGACCATCCCAGCTTTTTGTCATTTTCCCACCCACAATACACAGGGCAATTCTTACATCTGAAGGCCCCAAAATGCACAGGCCGTATCCCGGACAAGCTTTGTGTGCAGTTCACAGGAAATCTCCCAAGCATCATCTTGCGCAACAAATCTTTGATAGTCAGATGCAATTTCCAGGGCCGAATCACTGTTGATCATGATCCGGTCTTCCAGGTCAGGATATTTTTCGAGTATCCCGAGCAACATGGTTACCGTCATTTTGCCCTCCTGCATGGTCATACCCATCATCATCCCGGAATCCATAACCATTTCCAGATTTTCACCGCATACATGGTCAATCACAATCCGCGGCTGCAAGGCGGGTACTTCCTTCAGCAGATCCAAAATCACAGCGGTTATCCGGGCCTTATCTGCACGTGGCGTGTGGATACCGATCCGTTTATCCAAGGGTAAAAACGAAGCCGCCCAAACAAGCTGTTCTTTAAGAATGGATACCTCCCTCGGACTTCCTGTCTCCAACCCCAATTCACCGAGGCCCCGGCATAAAGGATTTGTCACATGCGTTGCCAGGCTGGACCACAAGAACGACTTGGCACCACCACGAGGAGAATTCTTCGGGGGCAGTGATCGGGGGTGCACCCCCACCAGATAGTACAGAGGGAAATCTTTTCTGGTCGTTGACTGGGCCAAAGCCCCCAACGCATCAAAATAGGAAGGATATACATCCCAGGCATCCGGCTCATGCACATAGGACCATGAAATTCCGGCCCCAGCCCGTTCATAAAACCCAAAATCTTTAGGGGCTACATGATGCAGGATGTCCGCATGAAAATGCGAATCCACAAAACCAACCTTTTTTTCCCTCTCTACAGGATATTCCATAATTCTTCCCCTGAACGCCTCTTGGCCTCGGTCTTTTCCGTTGCACTGGCCGTATTCGAGACGACGTCATTCAGATATCTTCTTTTCAATCAATAAAAATTAGGTTAGACAAACCTCAAAAAAAATCACGTGGCATGCACGGCACACCATTTCAACCCCAAGGAGTCATCCATGACAAAAATAGGGATTATTCGTTGTGACAACAATCTTGACTCATGCCCAATGACCGGATGTTTCACCTGCCTGCAGGATAAAAAACAGGGATTTTCCGGGTACGAGCACACCACGCTCACCGGTGTCATGACCTGCCATTGCCCGGGAGACGATGTCGTAGCCAAGGCAAAAATCCTCAAGGCAAAAGGGGCCGATGTCATCCATTTGTGCACCTGCCTGTTTTCCAAACGGACAGAGGGAAAGGCATGGTCCCTGGGAAACGGTTTCTGTAACCATGCCGACGAAATGGCCCGACGCATTGCCCAAGAAGCCGGAATTACCTGTATCAAAGGCTCTGCACATCTTCCCAAAGGATACACCCCCGAGACATTCTCGCCCGCAACAGCACAGGCATGATCCCAAACAGGCACTCCCCCGCAGACTGTCCGTCAATCATAGATTCGAAGCCCTGATTATCCTTATATGCGGACAAAGAATCCAGCCTGGTCAACCTGATATCCGGCCATGCCGAGACGAGGGATAGGCACTTCATCAAAAGCCTGCAGGACATGGTTGCTATTGTCCTCAGGCCTCATTTTATTCAAAAAAAATAGAGGACGGAGCAGATTGATTTCCGCCAGTTTGTCCCTGATGCGCAGTAACTCGGCAAAGGCCAGCTTATCCGGATTCATGACCACGTTCAGATGCATATCCGAGCTTATAAACAATGCCAGCAGTTTGCAATAATCAGTATTGCTCCCATCCAGATATAAAGAAATCCTCAAGGGACCCCAAAAATTTGGGCTGGTGTTTAAGCTACGTTTAGGTCCAGATTCAGGAGGGAGCATATGAACATGAAAAGTTTACACACCAGAGACTAAGGTTAACGTCGCAGGCGAGGCTCTCAAGGGAGGGCCAGGCAATCCCGGAAAATATGACCATGGAACCATGCAAAGCAGGTGTTATGTACAGATATTCCCTATATCCCCTCGCTAGAGGATTCATGTACTTGGCCGCTGTCATGGATTGGCATACCACAAAAACATACGTGCCTGGCAGATTTTCACGATAATGACTACAGGCTTC
>JAQVZR010000162.1 GCA_028708105.1 Desulfoplanes sp.
CTGATGCCTGACCAGTCTCTCTACCTCTGCCTTGGGATAATGCCCAAAGTTGACCAACAACCCCAACGTATACCCTGTAGCATGCAGATAGTTCAGCACCTGGGCCCGATGCTCGGGCAGGAGATTCGACACCGCTTTTATCTCAACGATGATCTTGTCATAGCAAACAAAATCCGCCACATATTCCTGCTTGAGTCGTGTGCCCCGATAGGAAAGCTCAATCCGCTTCTGCTGGGCAAAGGGAATCCCCCTCCGCCCAAGCTCCAGAGCCAGGCACTCCTGATAGACAGATTCCAAAAATCCTGCACCCATGGACGTGTACACATCAAAGCATGCCCCGAGTATCTCGTAGCTCTCGTCAGCATAGAGTAACATAATTGCCTACCAGCTAAAAGATTATTTTGCCAACGGAACACACGGAACATGCGAAAAAAGGCAGTTTTCTTAAAAAACTCTTTCGTGTATTCCGCGTGTTTCGTTGGCTATTATGTCTTTTCCCTTGGCTATTTTTCGATCTCTGTCCACAACGTTGCTATTTCTTCCCGCAACTCGTCGTACTCTTTCATCTTACGCCGCAGGTACTGCACGGTAATCCTGGCTTTGTCTTCGATGCCCTGGGGGGTGAGGATATAGAGATAGCTGGACTTTTTTTTATTGTTACAAAATTTGCGGGTCTTGACCGCGCCTTTGTGGATCAGAGCCTGGAGGCAATAGTTGGCCTTGCCCAGAGAAACGCCCAGTTCCCGGGCCAATTCCCGCTGGTTGATTCCCGGGTTTGCTTCAATGAGTTTGTACAGCTTATACTGAGTTGCGTCGTCCATACCTTGATCCCTGATACCCTATGCGTTCAAAAATTGAACAATTATCCAGACCCTAAAAAACTGTCAAGGACAGGGGACGAAAAAGGATGGCTTCGGCCTTTCTCAAAGCAAAGATTGTACGTTTGAGAGGGTACATTTCAACGCAAGGCAAAAAGGAAAAGGATACTTAAACCAAACCCAGTTTCAGACCCATAGTTTTCGAACAGGTTATCACTGTTCAATTCTTTTTTCACCGCGAAGGGCACGAAGGAACGCGAAAGGTGAAGAATCTGGGATAGATTGAGCTTTATTTTGTTGCTTTTCTTCGTGTTCCTTAGCGTTCTTCGCGGTGAAAAAAACTCAATCCTTCAAACGTGGTTTGGTTTAGAAAAACATGAACCGAACCATTAGTTGAAAACCTGTAAATAATTGAAGTAGGCTTTCAAAATTTCCAGGACCATGGCCTTGGGGCACAGGCACATGATGGAGAGGAGGACGGCAGATGGATTATACGTGGAGTATTACAAAAAAAATCCTTGCCTTCAGCACGCCCCATGCCCGGATAAAACAGCGCGTGGTGTCAGGGCAAGGATGTAGATGTCAAACCATATTGACCAGTTGCGGACATAATATGTATCCAGATTAACACGCTGATCATACGAAGTATCGCTGCGTCCCGAGACCTGCCAGAGGCCGGTTATCCCGGGACGAACCTTTTTATAGAGCGAGAAGGCCTCCTGATATTTTTCCACTTCATCCTGAACAATAGGCCGCGGCCCCACCAGACTCAATTCCCCCTTAATTACATTCCAGAGCTGGGGGAGTTCATCCAGACTTGTTTTGCGCAAAATTCTACCAAGTCTGGTTATCCGAGGATCATGTTGCAGTTTCTGTGTCTGTTCCCATTCTTCCCGCAAATCCGGATTTTCTGTAAGATATGTGGCCAGGACTTTGTCGGCATCCTGGATCATTGTCCTGAATTTCCAGACAAAAAACTCCTTTCCCCCCATACCGATACGTTTGTGTTTAAAAAAAACAGGCCCCCTGCTATCGACACTGACAGCAAGGGCCAAGAGGAGAAAGAGAGGAACAAGAACAGGAAGGGATATACAGATAAAAACAAGATCAAAATATCTTTTAAAAGCCTGCCGCTTGGGATCGATCAATTTTTGAACAACATCAAGGCCAAGGATGCCTCCAAAATCAATAGCATTCACCCAGAGACTTGAAAAACCAAACAGGTCTGGAACCAGTATAATACGACGGAAATATTGACAGTTGTCCTCGATGATTGCCTTTATCTTTTCAGGCCTGAGCCCTGGCATGGCGAGAATGGCAAGAGCATTTTTCCATTCTTTACTCAGTTCCAGGGCCATCTCCAGCCCGCCAACAACTGGAATCCCCTTCAAATATTGACCTTGTTTGGCAGGATCATCATCAACAATGGCCAGAGGGCGAACCCCAAGACGGGGCCGCAATAACAGCGTGTTCACAACAACGCTGCCTGTTACCCCCGCGCCAAAGATGACTGTGGGATAGCCCCACCATGCGCAATGGGCATATACGGAACGTGTGGCTGCACGAAATACAGGAATAAGAATGAGAAAAGATATCCAGGCCAGGAAAAAAATTCCTCTGGAGTACAGATCGGAACCTTTGAACAAAAAAACAATGACGGCAAGGAGGACAAAACAAAACGACGTCGCCTGACTGGCCCTTTTCAATTCTTCGGGAGGACTATGCAAAATGCCTGGATATAATCCAGCCAACGAGTAGACAAACAAAAAAAGAAAAATCAGAGGCCATAGCTGTCCATAAAAAGCAAATGAGAACTGGCCTTCAAGGATATACCGCATCCACACACTCAATATTCCGCCAGAACACAAGGCAACGATGTCGGATATAAGCAGAGCCACGGGCATCATCATCGAATTTTTTTTCATATCACAGCTTACGGGTTATACAAATAAAAAAAGGATAGCCACAATCCGAAATCACCTGTTCCACCAACGAAAAAATCCGCCAAGATAGCCGAAGAAGGAACTTCTTCCTATCTCTTCTTAAGAAAAAGGCAACCCTACCTTAAGGATGAACATGCGCCACTATCGGTAGGGTTATTATGTACAGCCAATATTTTATGCAAGGTTTTTATGACATAATACGGGCATCAGGGGACAAGGGGCTATTTTTTCCCTCTTTTTGACAGGTAGGGTTTTTCAGGTATGACTCCGCGTTGCACTTCCAAATATGCTGTCTTTTACACCCCCACAACCTCCCTTCAAAACATATCTTCGCCCTCTGGCCAGGCTTGTCACGTACGTCACAGATCCCCTATGCTCTTCTTTCTTAAGATTGCACATGCACATTGACGTTTCCTCCTATTTTCTCTAATAAAAATACATGCTCACCGAACTATTTACTTCAGAATCGGACAAAAAAAGGCAGATCCGTTTTCTTCCAGGCCAACAAAAACCACCCCTTTTTCTCGGAAATCCATTCCATCGTCAAAAAATATCTAGTCATCTTTACTCTTCGCGTTCCTTCGCGTCCTTCGCGGTAAAATATTTTTTTCTCACCGCGAAGAGCACCAAGGAAAACGAAGAAAAACAAAAAATTCTGCGGACGCTTACATTTCAGGGAGCACGATGGGCTGGAAAAAATTTTTGAGGGACCATTCTATGGCAAACAAAAATCTTTATTACATGCTGAATATCATATTCGGTCTGTTTTTTATTTTTCCCATCATGGGATTTCTTCTGTTTGCCTTCAAATACAACGCGCTTGAAGATGAATATCTCCCCTTCTTCTTTTTAGGGGTGTTGGTATTCTCCCTGTGTGGCCTCCTCGTTCTCCGCAGACTTTTTGACAAAATTTCTCGCATTTCCCATGAGGTCACAGAAAAAGCTGGCACATTTACACGCCATAAGATCAACGGCAACAACAATGAAATCCAGAATCTGGTTGATTCCTTTTCCGCCATTGAAAATCAACTCGGCACTCTTTTTCAGAAGCTGGGAAAAAAGACCTCGGAAATTTCCATCCTCAAAGAACTTTCAGAATTATGCTATGTCACCTTTGATCCCGAAGAGATCATGCATGTCACCCTGGAACGTGCCATGCTCATCACAAAATCCGACATAGGGTCCGTCCTCATGCTGTCCCAGGGCGACCCCCGTCAATTTGTTGTCAGGGCAACATTTGGTCTTGGCGAACGTCTCCGTCTCGGAGACAGAATAGATTTCGCCACCAGTATCGCAAAATACGCCGTCATCAACAAATCCCCTCTCATCGTTGCTGATGTGGAAAAAGACTGGCGCTTCGGCCGTATGAGCAGAGAGCACTACGGCACCAATGCATTTATCTGCATGCCGTTAAAAACCAGCAACGAGATCATCGGAGTTTTGACCTTATCCAGAAAAAAAGATTCTGAAACGTTGCTCTCGTCAGAAGATGTGGAAGCATTGACGCCTCTTTTAAGCAACGCAGCCTTTACCTTTGAAAATCTACGCCTGATCAAGCAAAATAAAAAAGATACATTTATTCTCGCCTCCATCGACCGTATTTTCAAAATCATCAATTCCAGCTTCAAAGATCGTGAATTAATACGTGCGGTTTTGCGTGAAATCAACGAAGTCATCCCCTTTTCTTTTGCCATGCTCCTGATGAAGGATGAAAAAAAATCTGACGGTGTTTCTGTGGTTGATGTCTATTCCAACGGACCGGTTCCCTTTGCCAAGGGTTCCTCCTATACCATGGGAAAAGAGTCTGTCCTGGAACAGGTCTTCAATCAGGAAATTTCGGTGGTGATCCAGAATACCGACGAGCTGACAGATAAAGACGAGCGCGCACTTTTTGAAAAGACATCCAACAAAGCAGGCCTGTTTGCCCCCGTAAGCATTAAGGGAACCGTCAGGGGAGCCCTGGTTCTTGTGGGAGAAGATCAGGAAATATTTTTTCAGGCCAAAAGCTTCATCGACTGGATGGTCAGCGGCATCTCCCTGGCTATCCAGAGAAATACCCTTTCCTCCTCCCTCAACCGCAGGAATCACGAACTGGACGCCATCCGTCAGATAGGCAGCGCCCTTGCATCGTCCACTTTTGATCTGAAACAAGTTCTCAAATATACCATGGACATGATCAAAAACGTCATGCGGGTGGATGCGGGATCACTGTTTTTCCTGGAAGACAATGAACTTAGATTTGCGGTGTCATTCAACGTCGATCTTGAGGCATCAAAGGACATCCGACTGAAACTGGGCCAAGGAATTGCCGGATACGTGGCAGCTCGCGGAGAAAGCCTCATTGTCAACGACATTAAATCGTCTGGCCATTTTTTTCCGGGAGTTGATGAAATCACGGGATTTGTGACAACATCCGCCCTGTGCGTACCCATGATTTCCCAGGGAAAAGTCATCGGGGTGATCGAAGTCCTGAACAAACAAAACAGTCAGTTCACCCGCAATGACGAGGAACTGCTCAAGTCCATTGCCTCGTCTGTAAGTATTGCCATAGAAAACGCCCGGCTTTACCAGGAGACAGTGACCCAGGCCGAGAGCGAACGGGCCATAAGGAGGAAAGCGGAATTATTCATTCAGCTTCTTATGA
>JAQVZR010000163.1 GCA_028708105.1 Desulfoplanes sp.
CCAGCATATCTCTTCTGCTCTGTACACTCGTCGTCTGGGCAACGACGACACCGTACGAAGAAAGCGCCTTCTGGGCCATTTTTCTGCTGCCAATCATGGCCGCTGCCACACGCATGGCCCTAGGCGGCACCCTTGTGGTCACCATCTGTGCCACACTTTTTTATTTTCTCCTTATCCCCATGGGAAATTTTCCCGAAAAACAATTACTGGAAGATCTCCCAGAATTTATCACCCCGGCCCTGGTTTTCCTGCTGGTCGCTCTGATCGTCCAATTCCTCTCCAAAGAAATGCGAACCCAGCTCAAAAAACACATGGACCTCAATGCGTCACTGCTGGAAACCCAAAAGTCCCTGACCCTCTCCATGAAACAGCTGACCGAAACCAGAGAGGAGCTTCTCCGCCAGCAACACCTGGCAACATTGGGAGAAATGGCGGCCGGAGTGGCCCATGAAATCAGGAATCCTCTGGGCATTGTGGCCTCATCAGCCCAATTGCTGGAAGATAAAATAAATACAAAGGATACGGAAGCCGAAGAGCTGCTCCTCATCATCCGGGAGGAAACCCGTCGCCTCAACGGGCTACTCAATGATTTTCTGGCCTTTGGCCGGAAAACGCCCCCCAATCTTCAAGCCTGTGATATCGAAAAGGTTGTGCGCACATGCATAGACCGCTTCAAAAGTATCACCGAGCCTAAAAACATCCACATCGAGGTTGCCTGCAACATGGAACAGCACATCCTGCACATTGACCCCGAACTTATAGAACAGGCCCTGTTAAACCTCGTTCTGAATGGGATTGAAGCGTCCTCCTCAGGAGAAACCATTCGTGTCATCTGTACCACCAAAGGCAGAGAAATCCTCATTGATATCAAAGATAACGGCGCGGGCATTCCTGAAGAAATCCGGGACAAAATTTTTACGCCGTTTTTTACAACCAAAGCCAAAGGATCGGGACTTGGCCTTGCCAATGCGTTCAAATGCATTCAGGCTCACAATGGCAATATCGACATTATTGACACTCCGGGCCCGGGAACCTGTGTGCGGGTCCATCTTCCCCTGGAGAACTAGATGACACACGCACATATTCTGGTTGTTGACGACGAAAAAAACTATTGCGTGGTGCTCGGCCAGTTGCTGCGTCGGGCCGGGTACACGGTGAGCACGGCAGATAACGGATTTGCTGCCTTGGATATATTGGGCAAGGAAGACGTTTCTCTGGTCCTTTCCGACCTCAAGATGCCGCGAATGGACGGGCTGGCCCTTTTCCAGACCGTACGCAAAGATATCGGAGACATCCCGTTTATCATCATGACCGCCTTTGCCACAGTGCAGACCGCCCTGGATTCCATCAAAAACGGCGTATACGATTATCTTTTAAAACCCTTTGACAATGAGCAGGTTCTACTGACCATCGCCCAGGCCCTTGCCTTGTACCGCACCCAGCTCCAGAATCAGGCCCTGCGCATGCAGGTGGAGAAAAACTACGGGAAAAAAATCATCGGTCAAGGTCCCGCCCTTCAAAAACTTACCCAAGAAATCGCCCTGGTGGCCAATGCGCCTTCCCCCGTATTGATTACCGGGGAAACAGGGGTAGGCAAAGAACTGGTGGCCCGCAGCCTGCATCAATCCAGTTCCCGGGCTGGCAATGCATGGGTGGCCGTCAATTGCGCGGCCCTGACGGAAAATCTGCTGGAAAGTGAAATTTTCGGCCATGAACGCGGAGCATTTACAGGGGCGGCAGAACGCAAAAAGGGGTTGGCCGAGCTTGCCGATGGCGGCACCCTGTTTCTGGACGAAGTGGGGGAACTTCCCCTCTCCTTCCAGGCCAAGCTCCTGCGTCTGGTTCAGGAAAAAAAATTCCGCAGAGTGGGAGGAACCGTTGAATTATCAAGCAATATCAGGATTCTGACCGCCACCAACAGGGATCTGCAGGACATGGTCGAAAAAGGAACGTTCCGCCAGGATCTTCTTTTCCGCCTTCGTGTGGTGGAACTTACCGTGCCCCCCCTGCGGGAACGAACAGAAGATATCCCACTGCTGGCCCTGTTTTTCGTAAAACATCTTTCCGGCGAACTCGACCGACAGGTGAACAATATTTCGCCGGAAGCCATGGCCTATCTCAAGCACTACCCCTGGCCGGGAAACATCCGGGAACTGCGCAACGCCATGGAACGCGGCATTTTGTTCAGCACGGGTTCGACCCTTGAAAAAGAAGTCCTGCCCGAAGAAATCCGCAAAAGCGGATGCCCAATAGATCATCCCGAATACACGGCCATGCCGGGTCTCACCCCTGGCTGTTCTCTGCCTGAACATCTGGAAATAATGGAAAAAAACCTTATCACTCAGGCCCTGGTCCAATGTCACGGCGTCCAGGCCAGAGCGGCAGCGCAACTCGGTATCAGCCGGAGCAATCTGCAGTATAAACTCAAAAAATTAAACATCGCATAGAAGGCCCACGCACCGGGACTCCGGTGTTTCTCCCGGACATCACACCAACCAAAGCGTCTCTGAACGCTCAGCAAAATCCCATGCCCCGGCGTACAAAAAACCGGACATTCTTCCGAAGCACCCTTCCCTTTCGTACAATTTTTTATACGTTATTCCCTGCCCGAAAACAGCAACCCCCTGTTTTTATTTCTGAATAAAACATGGCATCTTCCTTGATACACGGTGCCCATCCTGCCGTTGTCGAAAGCATGATAGTCACACCCTCAAGAAGGTACGCGTGCCCACTATTCCATTGCCCGGTCGATTCCGGCCACTGTTCATTATCTCCCTCATCTATCTTGGCGTTTCATTTCTTCTGCGCCTTACGCTGTGGAAAATTTTCGGCCCGGCCGCCAATATTTCCTTAGCCGCAATTATCCCCATTCTGACCCGGGGAATGCTCAATGACTGCGTGGCATTGATCGTGTTAAACGTCCCTGCCGTACTCTATCTAACCTTCATGCCCGACCAAATGGCCCGCAGTTGGGGCCACCGTCTGTGGTTTGCACTGGTTGTCTTTTTCACCCTTTTCGGGATAATCACTCTTGCAATCGTAGAATTTGTATTCTTCCATGCATTCGGCGGCCGCTTCAATCACACGGCAGTGGCATACATGGTCCATCCGTACAAGATGGTAACAGTCTTGCGGGGATGCTCACCTCTCATCTGGATCATGCTCGTGGCTGGTCTCCTGGCAGCGCTGATCCTTTTCAAGGTCTGGCCTCAAATGGATCGGGCCTTCGCCCGTGCAGCTGGATGTAGAATCCGGATGGCCTTCTTTGTAGTGTACCTTCTGCTCCTGCTTCCGGCATTGTTGATCCCTGCAAACAGTTTCGACACCTCCAGCAACAGTGCAATGAACGAAATAACGCACAACGGACTCAGCAGCCTGGGACACGCATGCCATACAGAGCTCCAGAGTGACGATACCAGCAACAGAGCATTGGAACATGCCCGCGCCGTTGGCCTGACCACAAAAAGGCACACCACAGAGGATGTAATTCATCATCAAGCAAAGCCAGTATCATCGGCGCCCTTGCCAGAACGAAAAACTTCACGGGCGCCCCGATAACCCGCAGCGAGGTGCCCTGACCTTATCCCCACGAGATGGGGAATCACTCTTAGTTTTAATCCATTTTCCCAAGGACCGTTATGAACAAATGCATTGATCGCCTCGGCCGGTATCGACTGGTACTTTTTTTTCTGATATCCGCCATGGCGGTCTCATCACTGCTGCGGATTGTTTTCATGGGGATGGTATTCTCCGAAATAGCCCATTCACCGTTGCTTCTCCTGCGTATTTTTGCAACGGGATGTCTGTATGATCTGGTGACATCTCTCTATCTGTCCATCCCGTTGCTCCTTTATCTGATCATTGTACCTAACCGGTTTTTCAATACCAAAGGAAACCGGATTGCATTATCAGGCTTTTTTTTCCTGACATTTTCCCTGCTTCTCTTTGATTGTGTGGCCGAAATTCTTTTCTGGGACGAGTTTGGTGTCCGGTTCAATTTCATTGCCGTGGACTATCTCGTCTACACCAATGAAGTTATCGGGAATATCATGGAGTCCTATCCCGTTCCCACCTTGTTCGCCGCCATTTTTACGGGAGCAGCCGCACTCGTTTTTTTGTTGCGGAAACACATCTGGGTCATCGAAAAAACGACATTGCCCGTGACAAAACGGATGTTGATAGGCCTCGCTCTCATCCTGATCATGATCGTTAATTTTCAGGTTATGGATACCTCGCTGGCGTCGTTTTCCAAAAACATGCATGAAAACGAATTGTCCAAAAATGGTGTGTACCAGCTTTTTTCGGCCTTTATCAACAACCAGCTGGACTATAATACCTTTTATGCCACAGTTCCGGTAACCGAGGCCTTTACCTCGCTGCACCAGGCCATGGGTCTGGAGCAAAAAAAATTTCAGGACGGGATGATCACCCGGAAAATTACCCACACTGGTGAAGAAAAAAAACCCAACGTCGTCCTGATCATGGTCGAAAGCCTGAGTGCCAAATATATGGGCACCTTTGGCAACACCAAAGGATTGACTCCCTTCCTGGACTCCCTGGCTAACGAAAGTTTATTTTTTACCCATTTCTACGCCACCGGGACCCGGACGGTCCGGGGAATGGAGGCGGTAACCCTGTCCGTGCCCCCCACTCCGGGACGCTCCATTGTCAAACGCCCGGATTGCGACAACATGTATTCCGCAGGATTTTTGTTCAAACAGCGTGGGTATGACAACACTTTTTTATACGGGGGCTACGGATATTTTGACAATATGAACGCTTTTTTCAGCGGGAACGGTTTCAACGTCGTGGACCGGAATAATCTGACCAATGATGAAATCACCTTTGCCAATATCTGGGGCGTATGCGACGGAGATATTTTCCGACGTTCACTC
Source organism: Desulfoplanes sp. (assembly GCA_028708105.1). Classification (GTDB taxonomy): domain Bacteria; phylum Desulfobacterota; class Desulfovibrionia; order Desulfovibrionales; family Desulfomicrobiaceae; genus Desulfoplanes. Next base: position 4,896 of record JAQVZR010000163.1, read on the forward strand.
AAGGAGTTTGACAAATCCTACCAGAAGAACAATCCCTTTTTCGGATTCATTATGACCACGTCCAACCATCGTCCTTTCACCTACCCTGATGACAAGATCGATATCCCTTCCCACGCGGGACGCAGCGGCGGGGTCAAATATACAGATTATGCCCTGGAACATTTTTTTGCCGCGGCCCGAACAAAGCCCTGGTTCGATAATACCGTTTTTGTGGTGGTCGCGGATCATTGTGCCCACAGCGCCGGAAAATCAGAGCTCCCGGTGCACCGCTATCACATTCCACTTATTGTTTACGCTCCCAAGCTGATTCCGCCCGGGCGTGTGGATACTTTGGCCAGTCAGGTAGATCTCATGCCCACCCTGCTCGAGATGTTCAACTGGAATTATGAAAGTAAATTTTTTGGCCGGGATATTCTGGCCAAGGGGTTTATTCCCCGCGCCCTGATCGGAACCTATCAAAAACTGGGGCTGGTAAAAGATTGCCTGCTGACTCTT
>JAQVZR010000164.1 GCA_028708105.1 Desulfoplanes sp.
GTGCCCTTCCACAAAAAACATCAATTTTTTCGAGTTCATGAGTGGAATGATACTGAATATTGGATGCAAAAAGATGCAGTGGTGTCAAGCACAGGACACAAAACGCCATGCTACTCAGAAAAATGAATCCATAGTGTCGTTGATTTGATATATTGATGGCATTTCGAGTATGCATACATCTCCCTCAATATTTTGTGTGCTGTTATAGGTCTGACAGCGTATTTATATTTTTATGATCAATTAACGTCGCTTGGTATGTATTGGTAAGCATATTTTATAGCCAGGTAACACACTATTGTTTGATGCACACATTTTTTTGATCAACTCGCAAAGAAATGAGTAAATTTATGTATGTTGCAAATAATTAAAGTTTTTTCAGTACCATGGTTGCGCCGTTTATGACTTCAATAGATTCTTTGATCCGGATTTTCTGGCGTGTAGTTCGGTTTGTTTTCGTCGTCTTCTTTCCCCGATAAAAAGATAGCAATGCATCGGAGATGTTTGTTCCCGAGGTGTATACCTTCTCGGTATCCTTGATATTTCGTAGGGCAAACTGCAGGTTTCCCAAGGTGGCGACCAGGGCAAGTTTTTCGGCCTCTTCCGGTGTTACCTCCAGGGTGTATACATCCACGGGAGCTGGTTTTCCATCGGTGGTATGCTCGATTTGGGTTCCCGTAGCCAGGACAGGCACATTGTTCATGACCAGCTTGGTCTTGTTTTTCTTTGTTTTCGGGTCTTCCATGGTGACCAGAATATCTACCCTGTTTCCGGGACGGATAAAGCCCGAGAGTCCCATAACCTTATTGCCTTTTACGGAAACGGCCCGTTTCCCTGTCGCAAGTACGACCGAAACCCCGCCGATTTTCACATCTTCAGGTGCAAGATGCGACTCTGTAACCGGTTCATTGGGATCAAGATGGGTCACCAGGACACGGTTGACCAGGTTTTCGGGCTTTGAGTAATATTTGGTCGGCAGGCTTTCCTGTAAAAAAGGAACCGTTTTCAGCATCTCTTTGGTGATCTTCGTGCCCCATTGTAATTCCGCGATGGACACTACGACCGGTGTGGCAGTGATATCTTTTGCGACAGAGATCGTGTTTTGGGGGCGGATTTGTTGTTCAATCCACTGATAGAGCATGACGCTGCCCCCGAAGGCGACACCCAGAGCAAGAATAATTGGTATAAAAATTTTCAATTTATTCATAATGAACTGTCCTTGTCTATTGAAGTGTCAAAATCTGCCTGCCGAAAAAATCCAGAGAAACGTAGAGCATCGTTCCTAAAGCGATGGCGACCCCGTAGCATATCCGGGGAGCATTTTTCCTTTGTATGGGCGTTGGCATGAAAGCGATACTGCGTGTAAGAAACACTGCCTTCAAGTCTGTAACCAGCCTGCCGAGAGCCTTGCGATCTTTTGTAATGAGCAGATACAGTGCCCACACTCCCCCTAGCAACGCTATATACATAAAGGAAATGAAGGCCCCCCTTGGGCCCAGGGCTGCTCCCACTGCACCCATGAGCTTGACATCTCCCGCCCCCATGCCGCCCATGGCAAAGGGGATGAAAAGGACGACGATTCCTACAGCCATGCCTGAGAGGCTGAAGATGAAACCCGGTATGCCGGCATGAAGGGTGTGATAGCCAATGGAGCAAACAACGAGCCCGAGGTTCAAACTGTTCGGTATCTTTTGCTGGATGACATCACACAGAGCTGCAGCGAAAACTGCCGTTAAAAGAAATGTGGAAAAATGAGTGTCCATTATTTTTGTCGTATGCCGTGCTTTCTATATAGAAAGCACGGCATACAATTGTTTGGGTTAAGAAACATTGATGATTATTGCTATTGTTACGTTTTTTTGATCTCATTAGCCACGTTGCTAGATGATATACTTACTCCATCTTTAAGAGTGCCAATTACTTCTTTATGACCTCCTCAGCTACGTGGGTAAATGATGTACTTATTCCATCTTTAAGAGTGCCAATTACTGTGATAAGTGCGACGCCGATCAATGCTGCAAGAAGTGAATATTCAATAATCGTTACACCGTCTTCCTCATTCCACAATCTCTTCAATAATGTCTTTGCGTTCTGCATGAGAAGCCTCCAACGTTAAATAGTAGGGAAATATGATATATGGGGCACAGCCATTATATCCAACCATTCATATAAGAAATAAAACTGCTTTGTTTGGTGTCCTCAAAACATTTCTTACATTCGTTTGTTTGCATGCTTTTATCTTTGCAAAAGTATTGCCATAATTTTCACGTCTTCGGTGTGCTTTTATTCGACTGAAATAAATGAATAAAAAAATAAAGGTACGACAGAGAAATAAAATAGTCTTGAAAATTTGGACGAGTTCTTCAGTTCGGATTGAATCTCCGTGTCTTCATCTGTTCACGATCTTGCCTGGCAAAAAAACCTTGTATTGTGTCCGATCTGATGCTTTGTGAAGTAGAACGGTATGCCGAATGAGGGAGGAATGTATCGATCGTTCTTGTCCGAGAATTTTATCCGGAAGCTAGGTTGCTTGGTGCATGAGACGGGCATTAGCGTATGACGGGCAGATGAAATGATCGAGGCGGGAAAGAGAAATTTTTTGCAATGTGACTGCCTGCGGTATGCAGGAGTTGTACAGAGTGTTTTTGTTCAGGGATAACAGAAACGAAAAAAACACATTTTTACTCGAAAGGGCTTATGATTTTTTTGCTTAAAATTGAGGTGATTAGCGTTCTAGTCTTGTTTAAATAGATGACATGCGCATTGTTCATACAAAAAGTGAGAACCTTGTTGGATGGACGAAATCAGAGGCTGATCTATGTGCTCAATTTTGAAGGATATGTTTGTCACCAGTCGATATTTTGTGGATTAAACCAAACCCAGGTTGGGATGTTGAGTTGTTATTGACTCCCGGTGATACATCGCAGGTCTGTAGGGGTAATTCATGAATTACCCGCTTTTCTGCGCCCCGGGAGGTGCAGAAAAGCAGATACGTTGATGCTCATCAGAAATTTCGGATCGCAATAGTATGGACCCAGAAACAACGGTTTTCAAACTGGTTTTGGTTTAATGGTTGCAATTGGATAGTGCCGGAGGGCGTATCTTCTTTTGTCTTGTTTTGTTGTCACCATTCGCGTGAATTGAAACGACTATGAGGAATTTATGGCTCATCCGGGAAAAAAGTACCTTGTAGGTTCAGAATCCGTAGGGTGGTCGTGTCATCCGAAAAGGGCACCCGCAAGGGGCGGTCCTACGGGAATGGTGAGTTTGATGATGGTTACGCATACTTTCTATGTTATCCCCGCGGACATAGTCCTGTTGCCGGCAGAGGCCTTTTTTGATCATTGCTTAAACGCGCGAATTCATATAGACAAACGCTTTTGCTGGCATTGAGGATGTAATACAAAATTTTTGGTACAGCATTCGGGGAGATGTCTACAAATTTGGAAAACCATGCGTGCACTCAAAGGAGTCTCAAATGATTGGAAAATCTGTAAAGTTCGTGGTGCTTAGCTTTCTTGTCCTTCTTTTTACCTGCGCCTCGGGTTGGGCGGGAACAATCAAGATTGGTTTGATGTGTCCCTTGACCGGGTCCTGGGCAAGTGAAGGTCAGGACATGAAGCAGATCGTTGAGCTCCTTGCAGAAGATCTCAATGCCAAGGGCGGGGTATTGGGCCAGGACGTTGAGATTATTGTCAGTGATGACGGTGGTGATCCTCGGACTGCAGCCTTGTCGGCACAGCGTCTGGGAACGCAGGGCATCGTGGCCGTTATCGGCACCTATGGTTCGGCCGTGACCGAAGCCTCTCAGAATATTTATGACGATTTTGGCATTATCCAGCTGGCCAACGGATCGACGGCTATCCGCTTGACCCAGAAAGGGCTGACCAAATTTTTTCGCACCTGTCCCCGGGATGATGAACAGGGCAAGGTGGCCGTCAAAACCATTAATGCAATGGGTTTCAAGCGGGTGGCCATTTTACACGACAACACCACCTACGCCAAAGGTTTGGCCGATGAAGCCAAAAAACTTCTGACCGCCAATGGCCAGAGCGAGATTGTCTTTTTTGATGCCATGACCTCGGGTGAACGCGATTACAATGCCATTCTGCTCAAGATGAAGTCTACCAATCCCGATGTTGTCTTTTTTACGGGCTATTACCCTGAAGCCGGACTGCTGCTGCGCCAGAAGATGGAGATGAACTGGAAGGTTCCCTTTATCGGCGGGGACGCCACGAACAATCCCGATCTGGTGAAGATCGCCGGCAAGGATGCGGCCCAGGGATATTATTTTCTCAGTCCTCCTGTTCCCCAGGACCTGGATACTCCCGAAGCAAATACTTTTCTGAAAAATTATATCAAAAAATATGCTGCCACCCCCGGATCTGTCTGGGCTGTTTTGTCTGGTGATGGTTTTCTGGCCATTACCACGGCCATCAAAAATACTAAGTCCACTGATCCCGAAGTGCTGGCCACGTATCTGCATACCCAGCTGAAAGATATGCCCGGCCTGACCGGCAAACTTTCCTTCGACAATCAGGGCGACCGGGTGGGCGATCTGTACCGTCTGTATCAGGTTAACGATCAGGGAGCGTTTGTTCTCCAACCCAAATAGATTGGTCCATGGAGCACAATCTGTGATCAGATGTGATCAGACACAGAAAAATATCTGTTGGAGTGACGAGCTCATCGGCTCAGGAGTCGATGAGCTCGTCACATATGGATGGAAACGATATGCTGCGTTGGCATGCACCGCGGCATTGTTCCCGAAAATGAGGTATGCTGTACTGGATGTATCCAGAGGTGCCGGGTGCAAAACGCCTGATCCCGGTTCCTGGCTGTATGCCTGCGGGTATATATGCCGGACAGAATGAAGCAGGCGCGAGAGAAATAATTATGGAGCTTTTTTTCCAACAATTGACCAACGGATTGGCCGTTGGGGGCATTTATGCACTCATCGCCCTCGGATACACCATGGTGTACGGGGTCATGAAGCTTATCAACTTTGCCCACGGCGATCTGTTCACCATAGGTGCCTATCTGGGTTTGACCCTGCTGACAGGGTTGGGACTGACGGATCGATTCGGCCCTGTCGTGGGTGTTCTGGTACTGGCCCTTATGGTCATGGGGCTGGTGGCCATTGTGGGCGTGATCCTGGAGCGGGTTGCCTATAAGCCCCTGCGTCACGCCAACCGGTTGGCCGCTGTTGTCTCGGCTCTCGGTGCATCCATTTTTTTGCAGAATGCGGTCATGCTTATCTACGGGGCCAGATTCCGGGTTTATCCGCATAATATTCTGCCCAAGACGGCCATCAATATCATGGGGCTTGAGATCCCCCTGATCCGGATTATCATTCTGGCCACATCGCT
>JAQVZR010000165.1 GCA_028708105.1 Desulfoplanes sp.
AAGCCATCGCCCGGGCCTGTAAAAAGAATGACCAGATCCAATGCGTGATGAAGCTCCTTGACGGGCTCCGGGAACGTACTCTGACGCCGGCTCAGGCCCTTGACGCCATTTTTGACTACTACAAGCCTGTTGTGCAAAAACGGTTTCCCGACGACTATCCTCGGCGTATAGCCGGTCTGGATCAGCTGGCACAGATAGCCGCTCCGTATAATGATATCGATACCTTTCTGGCGGAGCTTATGCTGGATAATCCTGAACAGCTGGGTATGGAGAATGTACCCCAGGATAAGCTTGTGCTTTCAACCGTGCATTCGTCCAAGGGCCTGGAATGGTCGGCGGTAATGGTCATCAGTCTGGTGGAAGAACGTTTTCCGTCCAAGCACGCCATGTCTTCGGCTGAAGAATTTGAAGAAGAACGCCGTCTGCTGTATGTGGCCTGTACCCGAGCCAGAGATTATCTGGGACTCTTTGTGCCCAATTCGGTGTATAATCGTTTCCAGCAGGGCAACGACCCCGCCATGCCCTGTCCCTTTTTGCAGGACATCCCCAAAGAGCTTTTCCATGAATTCAAAGAAACGTATTCCGGTGGATTGAGTAAGACCTGTATGCCCATGGCCCCGTCGCAAACCGCTTTCCCAAACCCGGGAACTCCGCAGCATTCCACACCGACCCATGGCGGTGGGGGCAAGACAGGCTATTGCGTGCATAAGATTTTTGGTCGGGGGAAAATAGTCGGTCATGTTCCGCCCAATAAATACAAAATCAATTTCCCGGGATTTGGCCTGAAAATGATTGTCGAAGATTATGTTGAGGTGGAAAACTGATGCTTTTTTTTGCTGCCGTCTACGGCAGGGGTTTGAGAGGCCATCGATGAGTGTCCCCCGGAGTGAACAGGCCTTTCTGGATATCATTGATCGTTTTTTTCCTGAGAATTCTCCGGCCATACATATCGGTCGTGGGGATGACTGCGCCCTTTTTTCCTGTCCCTCTTCCCTGTGTATGACCACGGATCTTTTTGTGGAAGATGTGCACTTCAGGCGTTCCTACTTTTCTCCTGAACAGATTGGGCACAAGGCACTGGCTGTAAATATCAGCGATATGGCCGCTATGGGTGCCAAACCTCTGGGCTTTAGTCTGGGACTTGTGGCCCCTCGCGACGTATCCACTGCCTTTTGGGAATCCTTTTTCCGTGGGATGGCCGCTCTGGCCCGCCGTTTTGATCTTCCTCTGACCGGAGGGGATCTGAGTCTGGGAGATAAAATAACGGCAAGTATTACACTTTGGGGTACGCCTGAGCACAGAGTACTCAGGCGCGGACAGGCACGTGTCGGCGATGTCCTTTTTGTGATTGGACCCGTAGGGCTCGCCCGTGCGGGATTGCTGCTGCTTGAAAAGGGAGATGCATCGGGAGCATTTCCGGCATGTCTGACGGCTCATCTGGCCCCCACCCCCTTGGTGGAGCAGGGGCAGCTGCTGGCGACCATTCCCGGGGTACGCGGACTCATGGATGTTTCAGACGGACTGGCTCAGGATCTTTCGCGGTTTCTTGGCCCTGGGCTGGGTGCTGATATTATCCTGGATGCGGGGGTGATTCATCCAGAAGTAAGGCAGTATTGTGCCCAGGTAGGCTTGAACCCGGCACTGTTTTGCTTTATGGGAGGCGAGGACTATGCATTGTTAGGTGCTGCAGATGAAGAAGGTTTGATCCATACATGCAAACTTCTTCCTGATACTTGGAGATTAGGGCGGGTCACTGCGGCTGGTTTGTGCCTTAACGGGAAGTATATTCAGGTTCAGGGGTTTGATCATTTCGCTCAGGATTAACATCAGCCAAGGTTGTTGCCATGAACGTTACTTTTTTTGGACAATTTCTTCTTGATCAGGGGCTTATTACCCAGGAACAGCTTGACAGTGCGACTGCTTTTCAAAAGGGAAACAATACATTGTTGGGTGCTCTCGCCTTGCAATATGATTTCCTGACACGGGAACAGGTCGTGAGCATTCTCCGGGAACAGCGGGAGTCATATGTTAAATTTGGGGAAGTTGCTCTGAAGAAAAAGTGGCTTACAGAGGCCCAGGTACATGAATTGTTGACCTTGCAGGGACAGAATCATGTGTATTTGGGAGAGGCACTGACGCGTAGACATTATCTGAGTGTCAAGGAAGTCAACAAACAGCTGAACATGTTCCACAAGGAAATCCAGCAACAGAATATCTGCCTGACATCTGCGCTGAACAGTCAGGATGATAGTCAGGTGTTGTTATGTGCCTATGAAATGACCTGCGAGTACCTTTACCGCTTGGGGTACGCTGTGCGGATTTTGGACGTGGCCAGTGTCCTGCCGGAGCAGGAGTCGGAAAATAGATTGGTTATGTCCCTGATATGCGGTGAAACCACCTACTATTTTGGCTGGTATTTTCCCGATGTCCTGGGCGACCAGATTATCAGCGGCAAGCAGTCTGGTACCGTGTGCCATTCCCCAAAAGAGAGGCATAAAGAGCTGGAGCGAATGTTTTACAATCTCAATCTGATTCTGTGTGAAGAGATGGGGCGCAAGGGGCTAGATATCAAAATCGGAGCTCCTCTCGCGCACGTTCCTGAGAATGTCGGGACCTGGACCACCTTACGGGCAGAGACCCTGGTGGGCACATTTTATGTATTGCTTGGTTGTGAAGAGGTGAATTGTTCCCCCAGCTTTTGAAAAATCCGTGGTTGAATACCGGTTCTATGGGGTATGGGAGATCCTTCTGACTGCCGATTGGCCTTGCCCGGCGTTGTCTGTTCTCCTGCCCAAGAATTTTTGCTATGCCTCGGTAGCGATTGCCTGCCCCGGCCCAGAGTCGACTTCCAATGGGGGACAGAAAGATAGTGATGGGGTTTGTAGGGGGCCCGGTTCCTTGCTGGCAACAGGCCGGCTGTATGAACAGCTGAAATATTGCATCCCCCTGGATGGTGAGAGGCCGAAGCTACGTCGTGCAGGAGGTACGTTCAGCTCAACGAGTGGTTTGATATGCTGGCCGATGAAGCAGGCTGATCAGCAATGATATTTTATGCAATGCTACGTGATGAGGACAGATATGCTACGTGATGAGATATTGAATCTCGAGGCTACAGGTTTGCGTTCCCTGATTTTGGAGAAGTTTGGTGTAGCTTTGAAGGGGCTGGACGATTTTGAAAATCTTGGTGTAGCCTGGCAGATTGTTGAAAAGCTTGATTGCATGGGCTGGGCTGTGGATATTCGGAACATGAAGGGACGCAAGATCGTAGATGCCTTCAGCTTTGCCGATGGCGGACCGGTCACGGTTTTTGCCAGGCACGGGGATGATCCTGATTTTGTAAGTGTTGTTGAAGGCATCTGCAAGACGGGGCTGATTATTCTTGAAGAGAACAATCTGGCCGGAGTGCAATAGGTCGGCAGTCTTCAGCCCCCGGCTGGACGCTTTTCCCCGATCAACCGCATGCATCCTGGCCGTATTTTCAGGAGAAAATCATGGGTATTGGTACACTTCGAAGCGCCTGGAAAAGATTGCATTGGCCAGCGAAGATCGGGATATGGCTGGCATTTGTATATTCCCTGTATATTATTGCCGGTTTTTTTGTGCTTCCCCCTGTCGTGCGCAACGTCATGCAGGACCGGTTGTCCAAGCAATGGGGCCGCAAGGTTGTTATTGAGGGCCTTCATTTCAATCCCTTTGTGTTCCGTGCTCAGATTTTTGGAGTGGCAGTGTATGGAAGGGACAATGCCACAGTTGATCTTTCTTTGGGCTCCGGAGAAGTGGATGCCCAGATCTCGTCTCTTTTCAGACGCAGCCTTGTGCTGACTAGTGTGCGTCTGGACAGCCCGTATGCCTTTGTTCGGATTCTGGATAATAACGGCAGTATCAATTTGCAGGATATTTTTGCGCCCAGGAGCTCCTCGCCTGTCGAAGCTCCTGGGCCCCATGCCGGGACACGGGAAGACACGCGGATTTTTTCCGTGATCGTCGAAGGGTTTTCCTGCAGCAACGGAACCGTGCGTATTCAGGATGATCCCAAGGCCAGCACGCAGGTGGTCGATCAGATAGCGTTGACGGTCCCCTTCTTTTCCAGTCGGTTGGCCGACCGGGATATCCAGGTTCGCCCCACCCTTCGTTTCCGTCTCAATAAAACTCCTTTTGAACTCAAGGGACGATCGATTCCCTTTGCTTCTTCCCAGCGGACAGAATTTGATCTGACTGGTGCCGGACTGGATCTGACCCGTTTCTGGAGCTATGTACCCATTGGTCCGTCTTTGTCCCTTTCCGCCGGGCTCTTTACCAGCAGCGCTTCCTTGGTTTTCGAACAGACACCCCTGGAAAAGCGTCCTTTCTCTTTGTTTATTCAGGGCGATTTTCGGCTGAACAATGTCGAGCTGAGCCATGCCCGGGACGGCATTGTTTTTACGTGTAAGCATGCCCGTGCCGTACTCAAAAGGTTCCGTCTGCCGCCCCGTGAGGTGGTGTTTTCAGAAATCGTTGTGGACGATCCCTTTGTGTCTGTGGAACGCAGCGCGCAGGGAGAGATCAACTGGTCCTACTATGCGCGTGAAGTACAGACTGGAAGCAAGGCGCCCGCATCCGTCCCGTCCAGCGAAAATGCCGTTTCCCTGCGGTTGATGACTGATTCGATCCGTCTGAATAACGGGCGTGTGCGCCTGCGTGACCTGGTTCCTGCGTCTGGGTTCACGACAACCCTTGCCCCAGTGGACGTCCGTATTGATCATCTGGATACGGAGAAAAATGCCACAACCGCAGCCTTTGTCACCGTGCATGCCAGCCACGGGGAGACTCTCGGGGTGAATGCCACGGTGGTCGTTGATCCCTTTGCTTGTAATGGCACGCTGACGTTCTCCAATGCGACCATCCCCACATACGCTCCCTATTTTGGGACGGTTCTGCCTCTTGATGTGACCCGCGGCTCAGTGGAGGGTTTTTCCCGGTTCCAGGTTGTCCTCGGGCCACCACCGCGCATACGGCTGACAGACATGGCCGGAAAGGTTGCCGGGATGGGACTGCGTATACCCGGGCGTTCCAAGGAATGCCTTGGGTTCCAGACATTTTCCTTTGACAATGGTACTGTTGATTTTAATGAACGCCATGTTGGATTTTCTCGTCTTGTACTCACCAAACCAGCAGTGGCCCTGGAACGTAACCGCACGGGGAACGTTGATCTGCTGACCCTGTTTGCCCCCGCCGGATGCTGCCGTGCAGATCTTCGACCGCATCTTCGGGATGCGGCATCATGCCTAACACGTTGCGTTCCTTGTTAAATATTCCCGCAATGTCGTTCGCCGACCCGTTCGGGTTTTCACGGTAACGAAA
>JAQVZR010000166.1 GCA_028708105.1 Desulfoplanes sp.
ATGGACCGGATTGTTCCGGAACGAAATCCGCAGGTAAAAGCATCTCCCTTCCGGACTGTGCCAGCCTGAATGAGTACTGTGGCAACCGGCCCCCGTCCTTTGTCCAGCCGGGCTTCAACAATATGCCCGATACCGCGTTTGTTGGGATTGGCTTTATATTCCTGGACTTCGGCTTGAAGCAGAACAAGTTCCAGAAGTTCGTCAATGCCAATTTTTTTCTTAGCTGAAACATTGGCGAAGATCGTGTCGCCGCCCCATTCCTCGGGTACCAGTCCGTAATCGGACAGTTCCCGCTTGACGCGCTCGGGGTCAGCACCTTCCTTGTCGATTTTGTTGATGGCGACAATAATGGGTACCTTGGCTGCTTTGGCGTGGTTAATGGCTTCTCTGGTCTGATCCATGACGCCATCGTCAGCAGCTACTACCAGAATAACCATATCAGTTATTTGTGCTCCACGTGCACGCATGGCTGTAAAAGCCTCATGCCCGGGCGTGTCCAGAAAGACGATCTCGCCTCGGGGCGTTGTGACATGATAGGCTCCGATGTGCTGGGTGATACCACCAGCTTCGCCGGAAGTGATGTGCGATTTGCGGATGACATCAAGCAGAGATGTTTTGCCGTGATCGACATGGCCCATGATAGTCACGACCGGAGGACGGGGCAGAAGATCTTCAGCTTTGTCCTCCTGAACGGGAGTGAGAAATTCCTGCTCAGAAAAGCCAAATTTTTCAACATCATAACCAAAATCAGCGGCCACAATAGCAGCAGTATCAGCATCAATGGACTGATTGATTGTGGCCATGACACCCATACCGATCAGGTTCTTTATGATATCCTGAGCCTTGATGCCCATTTGCTGGGCAAAATCTGCGATTCTAATGGCTTCGTCGATTCTGATCTTGCGTTTGGCCTGTTTGATAGGCTGGGTCGTGACCATCTGCTTGACTGGTTCCTGCTCATGACCTCGGCGTCCACCTTTCTTTCCCTTACTTTTGCGGGAGGAACCAGGAGCGATACGATCGGCCTTGCCGGATTCCGCCTGGCGGACTTTGCGATACAGCTCGGCAGCCTCAACGGTACGGCGTTGTTTTTTCTTAAAAGGCTTCTCTTTTTTCTTCTCGGGTGTGTCGTCTGTTTTTGGGGCCGCAGCGTTTTCGGACACAGGATCGGGGCGGGAAATAATTTTTACTTGCGGGGCAGGCTGGAGAATTTTTTTCTTCTTGGCTTTTTTCTTTTTGCCCCGTTTTTTATCGGTAAGCTTTTCGTCGGCGGCGGCTATTCCGGTTTTTTTATCCGTTGGAGTATCTTCCGGAGAAGATGCAGATGCAGATATTTTTGGCTCTTCGACGGAATCTACCGGTTCTTCGTGCGTTTTTGGAGGAAGATCCGGTGTTTCTGACTGTTCATGCTCTGCAGTCACGGGCGAAATAATTTTGGCAGAAACAGGGTGAGAGATTGTCTTCTTTACTGTTACTGTTGTCTGTCCCTCGGGAACGATCGCAGCTTTGGTTCTTGACTGAGCGATTTCCGGTTCTGGGATGCTTTCTGTTTTTTTTCGTCGGCGAATAATAACGCCGGAACGGGCCTGTTGTTTTTCCATTGATGGTTTCTGTGTTCCTTGGTGATATTCTTTACGGGCCCGGTCCGCTTCTTCGTCAGTCAGGCCACTCATATGGCTTTTGACGTTGATGGCGAGCTTCCGAAGCAGGTCAATCAGCTCTTTATTCGAAATGTCGAGCTCTGCCGATAGATCTCTTACTCGCATTTTAGTGGTCATGTTTTTTCTCCCTACATTTCTTCTGCCAGCCCTTGAACTTTTTGATTTTGTCCAGACACTCACTGCTTGTGCACACATAAAAACCCCGCCCTTGAAGCGTGCCGGCTGGATCAGCCTGTAGTGCGGTTTCCCCCTCTTCGGGGCAGATATATCTGACAATTTCCGATTTCGGGAACCGTTTGCGGCAAATCACACACATCCGGATTGGAACGTGTTTATGCGAAGGTGTGGGCCGTTGGATAGGCTGGTTCTGAGATGGTTTCATGTGTAAGATACGCAGCAGTTGTGTCCGTGAAAATTATATGAATGACCGCCTTTTCTGTTTGAGCGCAGTGGAACGGTTTGAGACGGGAAAGGCGGAACGGTTTCTTTCCTCGGAACGTTTTTTTCCCTACGCGTCCTGGATGGTATCGGAAGCTTGGGCGTGATTTTCGTCCTGGGTTTCGGATTCATTACCTTCATTTTGTGAATCCCTCAAGAGATTGGCTGCTGCTTTGAGGTCTTCTACATTCTCTTCACCGATGCCTTCAATATCCAGAAGTCCTTCTTCTGAGCTCATGGCAACGGCTTCGACATCTTCGAATCCGGCTTCGAGAATCTGATCTACACTGATTTGAGCAGCACGGGCCAATTGTTCCAGCCCCTGTCGGTTTTTATAGAGTTCCCCATACTTGGTTTCCGTAAAAATATCGATACGCCAGCCAAGGATCTTGGAAGCTAATTTAACGTTTTGGCCTTTGCGACCAATGGCAGGCGTGAGCTGATCATCCGGGACAACAACTTCCAGTGTTTTGTCCTCTTCGTCCACAGTGATCCGTGAAATTCTAGCCGGTGAAAGGGCGTTGGCCGCGTAGGTGGTAATGTCTGGATTCCAAAGAACGATATCAATGCGTTCTCCTTTGAATTCCTGAACAATATTCTGGATGCGTGAACCTTTGACCCCCACGCATGCGCCTACTGGATCCACATCGGTTTCATGAGAGATGACAGCCACTTTGGCCCGTAATCCCGGATCACGGGCTACTCCCATTATGGTCACTATGCCGTCGTCAATTTCAGGCACTTCCCGCTTGAATAATGCTTTCATGTAATCGGGATGTGATCTGGTGACGACAACCTGAGGGCCACGACCTTCAGATTTTACATCCAGGATTTGAGCCTGAACACGGTCACCCTGGCGGAAACGTTCTCGAGGGATCTGTTCATTTTTGGGGAGCAATGCTTCCGTTCGGCCGAGGTTGATGACCCAGCCATTACGATCTCGACGCTGGATAATGCCACTGACAATCTCGCCGATACGGTCTTTGTATTCTTCGTAGATGATTTCGTGCTCAGCATCGCGCATGCGCTGGATAATTACTTGTTTGGCTGACTGAGCAGCAATCCTTCCCAGGTCTTCAATTTCCATGCGGAAGCCGACCTCGTCACCCACCTGAACTTTGGAATCATGCTGCTTAGCTTCTTCCAGGGTAATTTCTCGGGAAGGTGTCGTGACTTCATCGACAACTACCTTGAATTGATAGACCTCAATTTCCCCGATTTCTTCATTAAAACTGACTTCAATATCAAGATCATCGCCGTATTTTTTGACAACTGATGTTCGGATGGCTTCTTCCAATGTGTCCACGAGAAGACCACGGTCAATGCCCTTGTCTTTGCTGATCTGGTCGATTGCTTTCTTTAATTCCATGCCCATATGGATTCTCCGCTTGTATCTAAAAACCGTGGATGGTTGGGAAGACGGTTTGTTGAATGGTTGAAAATTGAACCGCAAAAGACAGGGAACATATCAGTAAAGCGTACACGTAATTTATACGCGGTATACCAATCTGGCCTTGCGGGTCTCTTCCCAGGTGAATTTCTGTTCCGTTCCATCTTCAAGACGAAGGGTGAATCTGTCCTCTTCGCTTGCAATCAAGATACCTGTGAAATTTTTTTGTCCGTTTTGGGGAAAATTCAGGGAAATTTTGATCGGTTGACCTAGATAGGCACCCAATTGCCGGGGCGAAAAAAAGATACGGTCCAGCCCGGGTGACGAAACCTCAAGAGTATAGGCTCCCGGAATGAAATCTTCCACATCCAGGATAACCCCCATGTGCCTGCTGACATCTGCACATTGTTCGACAGTGACGCCCTGGTCCGTATCAATATATATGCGGATCACCCTATGTTTCGGTGAAGACAGCGCCAGTTCGATACCCCAGAGGTTTACTCCGAGTCCTGTACATAACGGCAGCAGAAACTCATTGATTTTATTTTCGATAGTATTTGATTGCATATGTGTATAAAAAAAAAAGTGGACCAAATGGTCCACCCCTCAATAACCCTGCCACATCGGTTATATTCGTTCATTCAGGAGTGGAGCGGATGACGGGAGTCGAACCCGCGACACCAAGCTTGGGAAGCTTGTACTCTACCAGCTGAGCTACATCCGCCCGAAAGGCTTTTCTCTTTTGTCAATTCTTTGGGATTTGTCAACTCTTTTTTCCTGATGGCTCTTCTTCATGGCGGTCTGAAGGTGCGTTTTATGCCACAATGCTTATGCTCCTCCCCCTTTTTTCTACCGCAGCTCTTGATTCCCTCCTTTTGCATTTTTCTTCTTTTCCCCGGCAAAAACTGCCTAGTTCCGATATAAAATATATGCTTCTCAACCAAACCCATTTTGAAATACATTGTATTTTGGAAGGTCATGAAATGTTGTTCGGGCTCTCGTGGTTGCCATCGACCAATCTGTTTTTATGCACCTCCCGGGGCGCATAAAAACGGGCAATTCCTGAATTGCCCTTACGCTACAGCGTTGGAGCACACGCAGACAGTAGTCGTTTTTTGAGCACACGGTGAACGCATGCTTCCATTGAATGAAATACAACATCTCAAACTGGGTTTGATGGGATGGACCGCCCTTCCAACCGATCTGTACATCTGGTACGGTGGTGGCAAATCCAAAACAGCCATCAGGGAGGACGGGTCATGACAGCAAGTAACACAATAGGTCTCGATCTGGCAAAAGATGTTTTCCAAATTCATCACAAAAACTCACGTTTTCAATCTGGTTTTGGTTTAAACCAAAAAAAAGTATGAAATATTCAGAGCTATTGGCTTTGACTGCAGATATATTTTTCATAGAATTCCCTGGAAATGTTTTCGAGGGAGTTTATCCGGGTAAGAACCGTATCTTTTCTTGAATCCTGTAACATATTTGGCTAGATACCCGGACATGAAATTTGATATTCAGCGAATCATCGTGGTTGCCAAGGCTGCCAATACCCAGGCTCTGGATCTGGCTGAAAATATTCTGGTATGGTTTGATGCCCGCGGAGTACAGGGGCTGGTTGTTGATAACCGGGTCGACAGTGACATTCTGGATGTGGGCCAGAGGAAACCCGATTGCGTGATCGTTCTGGGCGGGGACGGGACGATGCTTTCCGTGGCCAGAAAAATCAACGGCAGTAATATCCCCATGCTCGGAGTCAACCTTGGCAATGTCGGGTTCCTTACGGAAACGGGCCTTGATACCTGGCAGGATATGTTTGAAGA
>JAQVZR010000167.1 GCA_028708105.1 Desulfoplanes sp.
CTGAGCGAGGTGTCTACAAGGTAGTTCTGGAAGCTGCATCATCCCATGACACGTTTCCATGGAGAATCGTCGGCAAGGTATATATCTAGGCCCCTCCCCAGAGTCTTGCTTCTCATTTCTGGCAATACGCAGCCTCAGTGTTCATCCGGGAAAGCGGACTATAAAAAACGGCCTGCAAAATATTTTGCAGGCCGTTTTTTATCAAAACCGTTTTGACGTTCTCACACTCCCGGCACACCATCAGCAGATCCATGCATCCGCCGCGGGGTTGCCATCACACAATGTTCTTCCCGGCCCTTCAGAGCTTCCAGACGCCCATCGGTCACTATGGACACCGGGCCGTGTCCGCCGCAAACCAGCATACGTTTTCCATGGGCCTCGAGCTCGGTGTCACATTCCCCAATCATTTCCAAAAGAGCCCGACGCTGTTCTCTGGCGATGGCGCTGTTCACATTCACCGAGGTCATCAAAAAATCGGCCAGTTTGTTATACTCGGCCCGTTCCCTGGACATGTCCTTCAGATTGACCAGGCAGTCCCCGGTAAAAATCAGGCCGGGGTCCCGGGCCAGAAAAATCATCTCGCCATGCACATGCCCGCCCCTGCCCTGCAAAACCTCAAAAGTGATCTCTCCTAGGGAAAAATGATCGATGAGGAAGAACCCGTGGCAGGTATCCAGGGGGACTAAAGTGGCCCCCTAATGTTGGACAGATTGATGGCACCTTTAAGCTTGTCTGGGCATTGGTTGTTATGCTGCCGATTGAGTGGACAAAAAATATGCTTGGTCAGGTGTCATATTTTGGAGACTGAAATGCGGACGTTCATAGTTATAGAATGTGAACCAGTTTCGCAAGCCGTCTTTTAATGCTTTGCCATTCTTGAACTCCTGAATGTAGACCCATTCATATTTTACACTTCGTCAAAGACGCTCAATGCAAACATTGTCCATCCAGAAAGAACAAAGAAACAGGTTAACTGAACCCTTGATTCCCGGTGTCGACAGCGTCACTCTACCAGCCTCGGGGGCGAGTATAGACCATAATAAGGACCAATGGGCCCACCCCCGCCAACATACATATCTTCTAAAAAATACCCTTTGAATCCCTTGTTCTTAATAACTGATGTTACGCACGCCTTTCGAGAGCCTTGAGCTGAGTCCGATATCCTTTGCAAGAAGGTCCCCCCCTCACGGGAGGACCTTCTTGCCGGCAATGCCGGGCTCAGCAGAAAGATCTCGGTGGCGTGCGTAACATCACGTAATAAGTTCAGTGATATGAAAACCGATGAACGCATAGATCTCGGGAGCGGGTATCTGCTTAACCTTTTCTCGGAGAACAGCATCGACAACAGGCAGCTCCACATCCGATCCCGGTTGCTTCCATCCGCCGCATAATGACTTCAGAACAGAACGATCGCTTTCCTCAAGCAATACGAGGCATTGTCCAGCTGTCTCCCCGTGCTATTATATAGCCGATGCTAGAAATACCGGTTAGTCTTTTGTACAACACTTCACCATACCCCATGCCATTCCGAATACGATACCCCAAACAAAAAAAGACACTATCCCAGACAGCACTCCACCATAACTGCTGTAAGTAATTCTAACAAGCTGACCCATATCAGGAACATGATTGACCACAAAATGAATAAATGCATCGCCCGGATAAAAATAGAGCCATTTAACAGTTAGGCCTATATCACCAAGAGTGATTGAGTCGCTGCAATTCATATCTGTGAAAAAAATCGGTGGGCGAGGGTCGTACATTTTTTTCAACCTTTTGCATTAACTGTCCGCGAATCCAGTAAACAAAGACTTGACCTTTCCTCAAAAATGGCAATTTGACCGTTGCAATCCAGAATGTAGGTTTTCATTTTTTGCTTTTCGATTTATTATGTCGGCATAAAATTTCTCAAATCTGGGTGACAGCCACGTAATGGCGAAATTCTCAGTAAACCATTGTTCCCAATCTTGCAGTCTTCGTTAAGATAACAGCAATATCTTTGCCAAAGGCCGCTTTGTGGCCCCACGGACAGGGGGAACCCCCTGCAGATGGGCGGGGGAATGCCCCCAGATTTCCGGCAATGCCACCCGCTCATTGGCGAAAGCTACGGCATATTGAATAAGGAGATCGAATTTGCGGTATCCATGCTGATCTGAAAGATGGCTTTGGGCCATGTAAAGAAAGGAAGTATGATGGCAGCCAAGAAAAAAGACTCCAAAAAAGTGACAACTTTTTTTAGGACTCGACAATCAGTATCCCGCATACCGGGCACCACACTCCATCCCTAAGCGAGGGGGTCAAGATACATGGTCTCTAGTATAGAAAACGTGTAGTGTTCGAAGTAATTAAAGGACAAGGATGAACAACGCCTGTAAAAATCCATGAGGAAAAAAACGTATTGGGGGACAGATGGGGGACAAAACAGCTAAGACCAAAAAAAACAGCGAGCCAGCAAAAGCCGATGGCTTTGCTAACTCGCTGTAATCTTTATGGTGCCGGGGGCGGGAATCGAACCCGCATGTTGTCGCCAACGCTGGATTTTGAGTCCAGTGCGTCTACCAGTTTCACCACCCCGGCAAAATTGGACAGGACGGTTTCTATGTAAGAGCCGTCATGCTGTCAAGAAAAAAACGAAAATTCTTCAGTTCTCTGGTTTTGACCGTACATGGAGTCTATGGCAATGAAAGCAGCCTTACGGGCAACCATGCGCTGCGTGGCCCCCGAATTCTCCCATACACCACCGAGGGCCCTTATGATAACGGAAAAAGACCTGGACGATTTCACGACCTACATGCAGTCTGGACAGATGGCGGAAGACTTTGAGTATTCCGGCGAAAACCGGCGTTTTGAGATGCTCGATCTTTTGGAAAAGTTCATGAATGTGGCCGAGCTGGCCGATAAAACGGCCACGAAACTGATCTTCAAAAACTCTCAGCTGGGTACATTTTTCGGAGAAAACAGCCAGAACGATCGCTGATCCGAGTTCACCAGATATGGAACGGTCCGCACCAGATGCCAACCGGACGGAACATCTGTCGGTGTCGGCTCATTGGACATCACCAGACAGTAGCCATCCTTTTCCAGAAGCGGCTCGGCAATGGCCAGAAAATCACGCCACGGGCAAAAGGCCCTGCTCACCACCAACCGGGCGGGTAAAAGGTCTTGATCCAGATTTTCAATGCGGCACCCCGCCACCTTGATATGTCCCAGGCCCATGGTTGCGAGTACAGTGCGCATGAATATGGCCCGTTTCTGGCGCGATTCAACCAGTATATATTCACCCTGATCCCAGAAAACACGCAGAGGGATACCCGGCAATCCGGCACCAGCGCCAAGATCCAACGTACGGAACCCATCCCCGAGATCCAGCGATTGCAGCACATCTGCCAGATTCCAACTGTCGATCATCAAAGTGGCGAGCATGGTCTGCCAGTCGCGGGGACCGACAAGGTTCATTTTTTTATTCCATTTTTCAAGCAGTTCAAGGTAGATGGTCAAAGAACGAGCCTGCTCATTGGTCAATTTTCGGCCAAGAGAAGCCGTCTGTCTGGCAACCGCCTCCGGAGAAATGGGTTTGGTCATGGTGATCATTCCTTTATGAGTATAGACATTTGTTCCAGACAGAGCCGATCATCTGGGACTGGAGCACGACGTTTTTCCCGCGCACAATGCACTATGTGCGCATTTTTATTCTGTATCCTCTATCGGCTATCCTTGATATATATCATAAATTATCATCCTTTTTTCTTCCTTTACGTCCAGCAAAGGTCCGGGTAAAAGCCCAAGGGTTCATTATTAATGGAGGACAACCATGACAGCAACGAATCTCCCCACAGCTATTCTCTTCCCCGGACAGGGATCACAATGCCCCGGCATGGGCCGCGATCTGGCCGAACATTGGTCCGAAGCCATGGAACTTTGGGAACGTGCAGAAAAAATTTCAGGTTTTGCCCTGCGCGAAATATATTGGGATAACGATACCGAGGCCATGTCACAAACGGCTTGTTTGCAACCCGCACTGACCGTTGTCAACGTCTCCCTTTGGGGCTTTCTCAAAGCAAAACTTTCTCCTGTATGCTGCATGGCCGGACACAGTCTGGGTGAATATGCAGCCTTGTACGCATCGGGTACCCTGACCATCAACGACACCCTCAGTCTGGTTTGTCGTCGCGGTCGTCTCATGGCCGAAGCAGGCAAGGGCACATCCGGCAAAATGGCCGCGGTGCTCAAACTGTCTCAGGCAAGCGTGGAACAATTGGTCAATGAGGTCCACGATGCATTGGGTCAGGAAATCAGGGTTGCCAATTTCAATACTCCGGCGCAGTTTGTCATCAGCGGGACGCAAGATGCTATCAACGAAGCAGCAGCCCGGGCCAAAAAAGCAAAAGGAAGAGCCATTATTCTTCCGGTCAGCGGTGCCTTCCACAGCCCCATGATGGCCGAAGCTGCCGCCGAACTGGCCAGGGTCATGGACAAGGTTGACTGGCACACCCCAAAAACAGATCTCTTCCTGAACGCCACGGCAGAAAAAGCCAACGATCCCAGAATGATCAAAGAAGTGATGAAAAAGCAGATGACCTCCTCGGTCTACTGGATTCAGCTCATCACCGCCCAATGGGACCTGGGCGTGCGTCGGTTCCTGGAACTGGGCCCCAAAGGCATACTCGCCAAAATGACAGGCCAGATACTCAAGGACCATAAAGACGAACTGGAGTCCGAAAATATCGAAACATTGGAACAGGCGATGAAGATGTAGGATGAAGAAGGAGACGTGAGGCAGGAGGCGAGCGTTCCTTCTTTTCTCTAAAACTGAACAGTACAACCATTTTAAGGATATATATCATGCGCGGCGAAATCTATCTCAAAGAAAAACTCAAAGCCTTCGTCCAGGACAAAGGCTTTGAATGGCCGGATAAGGCTACCTTGGAGCCACCCAAGGACGAAAAATTCGGTGATCTGGCCTCTAATCTGGCCATGATGCTTACCAAACAGGCCAAAATGCCTCCCAGGAAGATCGCTGAAGAAATTCGGGAAACATTGCTCTCCCTGTGTCCGGAAGTGGAAAAAATCGACATTGCGGGTCCCGGCTTTTTGAATTTCTTTTTCAATCGCGCATTCTGGCTCCAGACGATTCACCTCGTTGCAGAGGAAAAAGAAACTTTTGGTACTTCAGACCTGGGCAAAGGGACCAAAGTACAGGTTGAATATGTATCCGCCAACCCTACAGGCCCCCTGCATATCGGGCATGGTCGGGGTGCTGCCATCGGCGACAGTCTGACACGCATTCTCCGGGCTAC
>JAQVZR010000168.1 GCA_028708105.1 Desulfoplanes sp.
AATAAAGCTCAATCTATCCCAGATTCTTCACCCTTCGCGTTCCTTCGTGCCCTTCGCGGTGAAAAAAGAATTGAACAGTGATAACCTGTTCGAAAACTATGGGTCTGAAACTGGGTTTGGTTTAGATACCAAACAAGGAGTGTTGATGGGGGGCTAGAATTTTACAAATAGTCCTGATCCCATGGGATGCATAACCAGGGGAAGAGACTTTTGTAGTTGTGCGAGGGCGTCCTCTCCTGTGCAGTGGCCCGCATAGGCTCTGGTGCATCCGAAAGCTTCGATGGTTTCTTTGGTTTCTTTAATGGCTTGTTGGGGGGCTGAGCCCAGATGAAGCCCGCCTATGAGCGCGTGGAACCTGGTAATGCCGGTTTTTGCGCTAATATGTTCGCAGGTGTTTTTAAGACCACTGTGGCAGCATCCTAGGACAAGGACCGGTCCGTTGGGGGTCGTTAGGACGATGGCCGCATCGTCAGGAATGGTATCGGGCTCATTGCCTTCCGGGTCCAGATAGAAGCCTTGCACCGGTTCGAAGTTGCCGGGGCTGCGGGTGATGGAGGTAAACAGGGTAAGCTCTGGAGCAAGCTGCCATGTGTCTTTTACGGGAACGAGCTGGTTACGAAGTCTTTCAGGGGCAGACGTCCGTAATCCGATGGCTCGGGGATCGGTGCCTGGATGGCATGCAAAACGATCCGTAAAGATAGCCGGATGCGCGTAGACCGGCCCCGTAAAATCCGTTTGTTCCCAGAATTTATCCAGGCCGCCCGTATGGTCATAATGTCCGTGACTTAAAGCCAGCCCTGCAGCTCGTCCTGGATTGATGCCCATGGAAAAGGCATTATCCATGAACAGGCCGCTTTGGCCTGTATCCCAGATCCAGAGATCGCCGGAGTCAAGAATAATGGCCATACTCAGACCGTGTTCATAGGTCAGATGAGGATTTAAGGTGTGGTTGTCACATAGAACGGCTATTTGGGGCATGGGGGGCTCGGGTATGATGGGTGTCTGAGGGAATCCCTGGAAGATGCGACCTGATAAATGGTGCGATCCAACAGGGGCGACCAGCCGGTATGCCCCTACTAAAAATTTCGGAGCTAACTAGCTACAATTTGAACAGATTTTTTTTGCGCACTGCCACCTGCAAATTGTTTCCCTAGTCCAGGCATCGATCCCTGATGGCTCGGGTCAGCTTTTTCTGGTCATCCTTGAACAGCTTGTAATTAACCGAGTCTTCAAGTGCCTGACGGCTGGCTTCAAGGATATTGTAATGCACCCCGACCGTTACCCATTCGGAGTGTTGATCCTGGGAATCAATGAGCACTCTGACCTGTGAGGCTGTTCCTGAAAAATGCTCATCACCGGCATTCAGGTCCCAAAGCACGCGGACTTTGAAATCTACCAGGTGCATATCCATGATATTCGGATAAAATTTTTGCAGGGCTTTGCGCAAAGCGTTATCAAGTGCATTGACCGGGCCCATGCCCGTGGCCGCGGTGTGTTCGGTTATACCGCCTACCTTGACCATGACCGTTGCTTCGGTAAAGGGGTCGCCGTCCTTTTGGGGCTGGGTATCAATGACTCGAAATGCCGTGATCTTGAAATAATCACGGGATCTGCCCATTATCCGATTTAAAAGCAGTTCAAAAGAGGCCTCGGCTGCTGAGAATTCATACCCCTTGTTTTCTCGCTTTTTGAGTTCGGACAGGAGTTCGAGCACAAAGGGATCATTTTTATCCAGGTCGAATCCATAGCGTTTAGCCTTGAACAGGATATTGCTTTGACCGGCCAGGTCCGAAAGGAGGATGCGCTGTTTGTTACCCACTGTTGCAGGAGCGATGTGCTCGTAGGTTTTTGGATTTCTCTGGACCGCGCTGACATGCACGCCGCCTTTATGAGCAAAAGCGGATTTGCCCACAAAGGGTTGCCTGTGGAACGAACCCACGTTGGCGACTTCGGAAATGACATGGGAGGTGTCAGTCAATTTGGGGAGGCTGTTTTCAGGCAGGCAGGAGAATCCCATTTTCAATTCCAGGTTGGGAATGATGGAACACAGATTGGCGTTGCCGCAGCGTTCCCCGTATCCGTTAATGGTCCCCTGGATATGCGTTGCTCCTTGAAGAACGGCCTGCAGGCTGTTGGCTACGGCCAGTTCTCCATCATTATGAGCATGGATGCCAAGAGGTGTGCCTGGAAATGTTTTGTGCACCTCGCGTACTATTTCCCCTATTTCCTGGGGCATGGAACCGCCATTGGTGTCGCAGAGTACAAGAATGTCCGCTTTTGCCTGCACTGCTTTATCCAGACAGGCCATGGCAAAGTCCCGGTTGGCCTTGAAACCGTCAAAAAAATGTTCGGCGTCGAAAAAAAGTTCCTCGGCCTGAGGTCTGAGGAATGCCAGAGAGTTGAAGATGATTTCCAGATTATTATCCAGGCTGGTTCGCAGGGCTTCCTTGACATGGATGTCCCATGTTTTGCCGAAAATGGTGACGATATCCGTCCGGGCTGCAATCAGGGATTGGAGATTTTTGTCCGATTCAGGAGTAGCTTTGGCCATGTGTGTGCTGCCGAAGGCCGTAATACGCGCGGTTTGAAGATTGTAATTTTTGATCTCCTTGAAAAAATTCATATCGGTGGGATTGGAACCAGGCCAGCCTCCCTCAATATAGCTGACTCCCAATTCGTCGAGCTTACGGGCGATTCTGATTTTGTCCGCAGTCGAAAGATGTATTTCTTCAGACTGGCTTCCGTCGCGTAGCGTGGTATCGTAAATGGCTATTTTTTGCATGGCAACATGCTCCGTATCATGGGAGGTAGGAAGAAAAATCCTTTGTACCTGAGGTGATCAGGCCAAGGGACTTTCGCAGGCTTTGGATACATCCTTATCCAGTCCAAAGGCTTCGTGCAATGAACGGATGGCCAGCTCGGTATATTTTTCCTTGACCAGACAGGAGATCTTGATTTCCGAGGTGCTGATCATCAGGATGTTGACATTTTCTTTTTGCAAGGTGGCAAAAGCAATGGAAGCGATACCTGCATGGGTACGCATGCCGACGCCGATGACCGATATTTTGCAGACGTTATCGTCGTGGAAAATGTCCTGAGCGCCGATGTCGTCCTTGATTTTTCCCAGAATTTTGAGGGTATCTTTGACGCTGCCCCGGGGGACTGTGAATGTCAGATCCGTTCGTTCGTTTTTGCTGGGGTTTTGGACGATCATATCGACGACGATATTAGCGCTGGCAATGGGTTCAAAAATTTTGGCCGAGACCCCGGGTTCGTCCTTGACTCCCACCAGAGTGATCCTGGCCTGGTCCTTGTCATATGCGATACCTGAAACCATAGCTGCTTCCATGGAATTTTTCTCCTTTGTCACGAGGGTCCCCGGTTCATTGGAAAAAGTCGACCGTACCAAAACCGGGACATTATATTTTTTTGCGAACTCAACAGACCTTATCTGCAGTACCTTGGCCCCCATGCTGGCCATTTCAAGCATCTCTTCATAATCAATCATGGAAATTTTTTGGGCTTTTGAACAGATATTGGGGTCCGTTGTGTATACTCCTTCGACATCTGTATAGATTTCACACAGTTCCGCCTGGGTCACTGCGGCCAGGGCTACAGCGCTGGTGTCCGAACCTCCCCTGCCCAGGGTGGTGATCCGTTGGGTACAGTCACAGCCTTGGAAACCAGCAACAACCAAAACGTCATAGCGTTTGAGTAAATCCGTGATGGCTTTTTTATCGATGTCCAGAATGCGGGCAGAGCCGAAGGTGGGGTCGGTGCGGATGGGAAGCTGATGCCCCAGGCAGGACCTGGACTTGATCCCTTTTTCTTTGAGCAGCATGGTGAACAGGGCCACAGCTTGCTGTTCGCCTGTGGAAAGAAGGACATCCATCTCAGCCCGATCTGGTTCTTTCGCCCAGGAGGATGCCATTTTTATAAGGTTGCTGGTAACACCGTGCATGGCCGAGAGCACCACGATGATCTTGTAGCCTTGGTTGAGACCCACAAGAACTTTTTCTCTGACTTTGAGCATGCAATCCCGTCCGTCAACAGAAGTGCCGCCAAATTTTTGAACTAAAATACGCATAAAATCCTCGAGACTATGGGGTTGCTATTTCGCGGGGCACGATTTCATAAAAGGTGCTCGAACCGGGGCGGATACGTAGGTCCGCCTTTATAAGTACGTTACAATGTTTAAAACAGTTTTTTTGCATCTCCCATGTCCGCAAGACACGCCATCAAGGAGTATCCCAGACTCCCCTGTGCGCTGAGGCGGATCTTTCTGACAGTGTCCTCGGTTGTCCACTGCATGAGAATATAGTCGTCGGGCCAGAGGTATTCGGGAAGATAGTTGATCCATTCGACAATGGATAATCTGTTTGGATCGTACAGATATTCTTCCATGGTTCCGTCCAGCCCCAGACCTTCCATTCTGTAAAAATCAAAATGGGCCGTTTCTGGCAATGTGGGATAGACATTCATGACATTAAAACTAGGGCTGCTGACTTCAGCCTGGTCGCCTCCTTGAAGCCGGCGGACGAGCATCCTGGTCATGGTTGTTTTTCCCGACCCCAGGTCTCCTTGAAGAAGAATTGCTGGAAATTGATCCATTTTTTGGAGACATGTGACGAGGATCATAGCCAGGTTGGAGGTATCGTCAATATTTTTGAGAATGAATTGCATTATTTGGCAATTGTCTTGAGCACATCTTTCATACCGATCATGCCGACGAGCTTGTCGCCTTGCAGAACGGGAAGAGAGTGAAATTTTTTATCGACCATCAGCCCGGCGATTTCATCCACCGGGGTCTCGATATCCACTGTAATCGGTGATTCAGTCATGGCATCACTCACGGTGGACGCAGAAATCTTTTTGATCTCTTTCTCCATGGAAGAGAGGGAGGTCAGGGGAAGAAATCCATCCAAAAAGGTGAACACCGAGGGCAGAGGAAATTTTTTCTGTAAGGAAACCAAATCGCTTTGGCATAAAATGCCACGCAGGGAACCCTTGGTATCCACAACAGGAACTCCATTGATGCCATTGTCTAGAAGAATGGCTGCAGCGGCGGAAATATCCAATTCCGGGGTAACAGTAACCGGATTTTTGGTCATAATGTCTTTAGCTTTGAGCATCGTTCCACTCCTTGAGAGCCTTGGGAAGGGTATGTGCGATTTCCTGGGCAAGATTTCCTCGGAAAGGAAAATCGCGGGCCAAAATTTGGCCGCAGAGTCCATGCCAGTATACGCCCAGCTGGGCGGCCATAAGCGGG
>JAQVZR010000169.1 GCA_028708105.1 Desulfoplanes sp.
TCTGCTCAAGACGTCCTTTGCAGATGGTGCACCGGGCACCCGCTTTTTGTCCGGCGGGGTGACTTTTTGCACCCTGCAGCCCATGCGCAGCATCCCTTTTAGCGTCATGTGTCTGGTGGGACTTTCAGATGGTGCCTTTCCCCGCCAGGACCGTTCGCCTGGTTTTGATCTCATCCGTGCGGCTTCGCGTAAGGGGGACCGCTCCCTGCGTATGGATGATCGGTATCTTTTTTTAGAAGCCCTGATTTCAGCCCGGGATGAAATATATTTTTCTTATGTGGGTCAGGACGTACGTGACAACGCAACCCTCCCCCCCTGTGTCCTCTTGAGCGAGGTTATGGATTATCTGGACAGATATTACCCTGTGGATAACGGGAACGGGAAACTCTCGGAACTCCTGACGATCAAACACCGGCTGCAGGGATTCCATCCCTCCTACTTCGAACCTGATGCACTCCATAAAAGTTATGTCCGGGACAATCTGCTGGGGGCAGTGGCATTGCTGCAACCACGGATTCTCTCTCCTTTTATTCAGGATGATCTGCCTGAACAGGAACTGTCTGGCCGGGACATCCGTTTGGATGATGTGCGTGGATTCTGGAAAAATCCGGCCAGGTTTCTGGTGCAGCATCGTCTGGGCATCACCCTGCGCACCCCGGAAGAGGGGGTGCAGGATGTCGAGCCTCTGGAACAGCTTGATTCCCTTGTGCGCTATCTGCTTGGTCAGGATCTGATGCACGGCGGCAAGGAAAATCGGGAAGATGCCTATGTCCGGGCCCGGGGGACCAATCTGCTTCCCCAGGGCACTATGGGGCGGCGACAGTTTGATAGTATGTGCAGAGACGTAGATGCTATGCGGGCCCGGGCCCTGGCGATCACGGATGGGGCTGACGGTGAGAAGCCGCTTTCCGGGACCATTGTTTGTGGCAGCCACGATATCCAGGCTGTGCTGAGTGATGTCTATCCCCAGGGGCAGGTGCTGGGTCGGTTCGCCAAGGCCAAGGGCAAGGACTTTTTGGACGCATGGATACATCATCTTGTTTTGCAGCTTCTCGCGCCGTCCTCGGAAATGCGCACCACCTGGA
This sequence comes from Desulfoplanes sp., assembly GCA_028708105.1. Taxonomy (GTDB): domain Bacteria; phylum Desulfobacterota; class Desulfovibrionia; order Desulfovibrionales; family Desulfomicrobiaceae; genus Desulfoplanes. Next base: position 1,086 of record JAQVZR010000169.1, read on the forward strand.
TGGTTGCCCAAGACGGATTTTGGCGTTTTGAACCCCTGAACAATGCCAAAGATTTTTTGGAGGATCTTCTGGCCTTGTTTGATCGGGGACACAATGAGTGTCTGCATTTTTTCCCGGAATCGTCCCATGCCTTTGCCAAGGAATTTCCAAAAAATATTTTTGGCGCCCGTACCAAGGCCCGCACACAGTGGCAGGGATCTGATTTTTCATACAGCGAAAAGGATGATGTGTATTTTTCTCTCTGTTTCCGGGATGTGGAACCTCTTGATGAAACCTTTGAAAAGCTGGCTGCTCAGGTATTTGGTCCCATCGTGGACATGGTGAGCAAGGAAGGATGACGGGGATGAAGAATAGTACGCTCGATATTGCCACCGTTCCCTTGGAAAAGGCCAATCTCATCGAAGCCAGTGCCGGAACAGGAAAGACCTATGCCATTGCCGCCCTGTATCTTCGGCTGATCCTGGAGCAGGGGCTCACGGTCCAGCAGATTTTGGTAGTTACCTACACCAAGGCGGCCACGGCTGAACTCGGGGACCGGATTCGGGCACGCATCAGGGACGCCCTGCTTCTGCTGCAGACAGATCAGGAGAGTGATGATGTGTTGTTACGTGATCTGATCGGCCGGGTCCGGGCGGCGGGAGAGCAGGAGCTTGCCCGTAACAGGCTGACCCTTGCCCTGCAGGGGTTCGATGAGGCCGCTGTTTTTACTATCCACGGTTTCTGCCAGCGCATCCTTACGGAAAACGCCTTTGAAAGCCGGGAAACCTTTGACGCCGAGATCATCACCGACCAGTCCGGATTGGTGAACGGTATTGCCGAAGATTACTGGCGGGTACACTGTTCTGACATTTCATCTCTTTTCGCGGAATATCTTCAGGATAACAGCCGGAAGTTTTCTCTCAAGGTTCTTGGTTCCCTGGCCCATACCCTCATGAATCATCAGGAAACCGTGGTTGAACCCTTGCAGGCCGCGGCCGATACCCGGGAACTCGAGGGTGAGTTCGTCCGCAGGTTCCGGGAGGCGTGTGCTGCATGGGACCAGGGTCACGAAGAGGTCAGGGAGATTCTTTTTGACCATCCCGCATTGAACCGGAAAACTTACGGGGTGAAGACTGCTGTGCCTAAGGTGCTTCGTGAGATCGGAGACATGTTTGCCGAGGATGAACCGACCCTTGTTGTGCCGGAAAAATTCGAACTGGTTACCCAATCCTTTGTCTTGACCCACTGCAAAAAAAACAGCGAGCCTCCGGAACATCCTTTTTTTGCAGCCTGTGACGCTCTTTTCGGGATACATGCATCTCTGGTTGCGGGATTTCTTTCCAGGATCGTTTCCCTCAAGGCCGGGTTTGCCGCATACCTGATCCGTGAACTGGCCGACAGGAAGACAAAGAGCAATGTCTATGGATACGACGACATGCTTCTTCGAGTCAGAAATGTTCTCAAGGACGGGAACAATGTTTTGCAGGATGCCGTGCGGTCCACCTATGCGGCCGCACTCATCGACGAGTTCCAGGATACTGATCCGGTCCAGTATGATATTTTTTCAACTCTTTTTCAGATCCCTTCGCACATCCTGTTTCTCATCGGCGATCCCAAACAGGCCATTTACGGATTCCGTGGGGCGGACATCTTCACCTACATGCCGGCCGCGCGCAAGGCAGACCGGGCCTACACCATGGACACCAACTGGCGTTCAGAACCAGGGCTTTTGGATGCGGTGAACCATCTGTTCAGCCGCATGACCAACCCCTTTGTCTTTCGGGATATCGGGTTCGAATCTGTTCTTCCGGCCCCTACCCCCATGTGTTCTCTGGAGATGCAAAGCGGATTTGAGGCCTTTTTTGAGGCCGAGTTTCCGGACCGACCGGATATTGCTGCGACCTGCACTAGGGCCGCCACTGCCCCCTTGCATCTCTGGTTTCTGGACAGGGACATGCTTGTTCCCAACAGTAAAAAGGATATCCCCAAGGATACAGCGATATTGAGTCTGGCTCAGGGTGTTGCCGCCGAGGCCTCGCGTCTGGTGCGCATGGGCCGGCAGGGGCTTATAACCCTCGGCAGGGACCACGAGCCTCTCGAACCCCGGCACCTGGCCGTTTTGGTGCGTACCAACCGACAGGCGGTTATGGTCCAGGAAGCCCTGCGACGCTGCGGGGTGCCCGGGGTTATTGCCGGCAGCGGCAATGTTTTTCATACCGACCAGGCACTGGAACTGCTCCGGGTTATGGAAGGTGTGGCTGAGTGCGGTGTGCCCTCACGTGTCAAGTCGGCTCTGGCCACGAGGATGCTTGGATTTGATGCTCCCGGGCTGGACGCACTGGTGACGGACGAAAAGAAATGGGATCAAATTTTGACGGAATTTGTCGCCTTTCGGGAGAATTGGGAGGCCCGGGGATTCATGGGCTTTTTCTCGGCTATGATGAGTGGCTGGCAGGTGCGCCCAAGACTCCTGGGCATGGAAGGGGGCGAGCGCATGCTGACTAATGTTCTCCATCTCATGGAAATTCTGCACAGTGCCGAAGGGGATCATGAGCTTACTATGTCCGGTCTGCTGACCTGGTTTACCGAACAATGCCATCGGGAAAATGCCGAAAGCGAAGAGCATCAGCTCCGTCTGGAAAGTGATGAACGGGCTGTTCAGATCGTGACCATCCATAAGAGTAAGGGATTGCAGTACCCCGTTGTTTTTTGTCCTTTTCTCTTCGAGGGAGTTCGGAAGAATACGGAGATCCTGATCCATGATCCCCATAGCCGGACCAGTCTGCTGGACATGAGCGATCCGGCTTCCGCGGAACGGAAGACGAGGGCGTACAAGGAAATTCTGGCGGAGAACATGCGCCTGGCCTATGTGGCTCTCACCAGGGCTGAATCCCGGTGTTATCTGGCCTGTGGCCGGGTGAACGAGGCGGATTTTTCCGCCATGGCCTATATCTTTTCAGGGTACCGGCCGGGAGAAGAATTCGAGATCGATGGGCTTGCTACGCTGTGGAAAGGGCTTGATAATGCAACGATGCGCCAGAATCTCGGGAAGCTGGAACAGGAAATCCCGGGATGTGCTGTCTATCCCCTGCCGGAAGGACCTGGGCAATTTGCTGTTCTGCAGGATTCCGCAATGAGTGCACGCCTTGAGCTGCCGGTATTTTCGCGGATTGTTGAGCAGAGTTGTGGGATATCCAGTTTTTCTTCCCTGGTGCGGGGCAGGGATCATACAGCGCGGCCCGGTTTTGACGAACCCTTGGAGCCCTCCGGGGAAGCCGTAGAAAATGGTGGGGATTCGTTTTTTTCATTTCCCAAAGGGGCAGGGCCAGGAACCATGCTCCATGATGTTTTGGAGCATCTGAATTTTTTAGCCGCAGGATCTGAAGAATCTAACGTGCTGATCCGGGAAAAACTCCAGCGCTATGGCATGGATGAAAAATGGACTCCCGTGGTGATGGCCGCCATGCAGGAAATTACACACGTGGATCTCGGCCATGGATTTTCTTTCAGTCAGGTACGGGAAACTTTGCCGGAACTGGAATTTTACTATCCTCTCAAGAACGTGACCTTCATGGGACTCAGCAGCCTTTACAGAAAATGGGGGCAACGTCTGCCAAAAGCGTTCACCGAAAGGATGGATGGACTCAGGTTTTCTCCAAGACAGGGATTCATGCTCGGTTTTATCGACCTGGTCTTTCGGCATGAAGGCAAATGGTATCTGGTGGACTGGAAGTCCAATCACCTTGGCAATGATTTCGATCAGTACCGGCAGGAAAATCTGACACAGGCCATGGCCGAACACATGTATTTTTTGCAGTCCCACATCTATACCGTGGCTCTGGACGGCTACCTGCAGATGCGTCTTCCGGAAACATATACCTACGAACGTGATTTCGGCGGGATTATCTATGTCTTCCTGCGCGGGGTGAATGCGGAGTTGGGGCCTGGATACGGAATGTATCGGGAAAAGCCGGAGCCCGGATTTGTCAGGGAATTGTCGGCATATCTGATCGGGTGAGGGGAGCTGTCATGACGCAAAGAATAACGTTAGAAATTTGGGAGGACGGACAATGATTCTTTCCTCGTACGAAACAGGAATATGGTCATGATTGTAAAACAAGCACGGCTATTTGCTTTGCCGGATTCCGTCCTCTGTTTACGGGAAACGGGGCTGTTTTCCTCCATAG
>JAQVZR010000170.1 GCA_028708105.1 Desulfoplanes sp.
ACCGCCTAAAAGGAGTCCTTCCTTGGCCAGGGAAAAGCGGACTTCCATGGAATTGGGTGCAGTCGGCGGCTGTCAGTTCTCGAATGGGTCTGCTTTTGTTCTATACCTTCTCTTCTTGGGCTGACGCCAGAAACAGCGGCTTTCGTGATTTGCCCTGTTTGATGAAAAAGGCCCATTCCTTGTCCATGGTTTCCCCAAATTCTGTTGTTGCGGCTTTGTACATGATCCCGTTGTTGATTGCTGACTGGGTCAGGTGGACGCCATGTGCGGTAAGCATCTGGGATATCTGTTTGCGTTGTTCCCGCAGCTGATGGTCCAGTCCGTTATCCAGCACCGGGGGGTAGTATTGGGCATTGGCCAGGGAACACCAGTCCCAGCGCAGACAATCCAGAATATAGGCCAGACGGTCTGTATGTTTGGCTTGTATGAACTGCACCACAAGGTCCGCAATTTTGGGCCATTTTTTTTCGTTCATGTCAGAGCATGCCAGGACGAAACGGGTAAATGTTTCGTAAAAGGCAAAGGGGGTGGGGTATACTACGGTCAGGGCTTCGATGGTCCTGGTGAACTGGTGCGCGTTCCACAACCGGTCCAGGGTTGTTTCCATGTGCTGTACAAAACAAAGCTCCGTAAAGGTCATCCACCTGGTTTCCAGAACCTGGTACGGGGCACTTTTCATGTATTTTATGCCGTATTCAATGCTTTTTTCTTCCATTTCAGTGCCGGGCAGTACTTTTAAAAAACCCAGCTGCAGGGCGTCGGCTTTGAGACCGTAGACGTCGTTAAATGAGCGTTGCAGACTGTCCCAATCTTCAAAAGGAAGTCCGGCGATGAGGTCCACATGGACATGGAAGGTGCCCATGGCGATAAGTCGACGGATATTTTTTTTGATCAATTCCCAGCTGGTTTGCCGGTGTATGGCGGCCAGGGTTTGTGGGTTGGTGGATTGGATACCTATCTCGAATTGGAAGAGCCCCTTGCGGGCCGTGGCCAGAAGAGCAAAATCCTGTTCTGTGAGCAGTCCGGCGTGCAGTTCGCAGTGGAAGCAGGTGGGGGGATTTTTTTGTATGAGATGCTCCCAAATGGGGAGATGATGCCGTTTGCGGGCATTGAAAGTGCGGTCGATAAATTTGATAATGCGCGGAGTATGGGCGCAGATCATATCCAGTTCGGCGCAGACTTTGTCTACGGCGCGGTAGTCCGGCTGCATGTCCATACGAGACGAGAGGCAGTAGGAACAGTTAAATGGGCATCCCCGGCTGGATTCGTAATAGATGTAGTGGTCCGAAAGCTCCTCGAAATCTTTTTCCCGGTAGGGAAAAGGGATCTGGTCAAGGGGCGGGGCCGGTTCACAGAGGATTTGCCGGGGATAGTTTTCCGGATGCCCAAGGAGGTTGTGCAGACAGGTTTCTCCGGCTCCCTGGATGATATAATCAATCTGCGGAAAATCTTTCAGCCATTGGTCTGGAGTATAGCTGACCTCGGGACCGCCCAGAATGATGGTCGTGTCAGGCATGATTTTTTTTATTTCCGGGAGCAGGAGACGGATGTTTTCGCTGTTCCAGATATACACGGAAAATGCCAGATAGTCAGGGCGCTGGGTGTGGAGATCCCGAAGTATTTCCAGAATATTCTGGCTGATGGTATAGGCCTTGAGCACCGTCTGGCAGGGAAGATCGCCCAGCGCTTCACGCAGGTAAAGCAGAGCCAGGTTGGAATGGGTATAGCGGGCGTTCAGGGCCACAAGGCAGATTTTTTTCATGCGTATTTTCCAGGCGCAATGCAGGGCGCCGTGTAGAGGTGGCGGAGGTTGGGCTGTTGTATGTCGACAAAAGAAGGCTATTTTACGGTCTTGTTCATAATGTTTTGGGGCCCCGGCCGTCGTTCTTTGTCGTGTACGTTCGGGGCTGTATTTGCCCGACCTCGTTGGATGTGGTTTGAAATGATATGAAAATCAAGGGAATTGTCAGAAAAAAATTAGAATCTGCGGATGAGTCTCGGGAAACCGTTTGCTTTTGCAGTCCTTGCCGAGAGAAGATTATAAGGATATACGATTTTTACATAGAGGTACCCGAAGTGTCATAGCGCCGTAATGGTATTATTCAGCTTTCTCCGTCATTATCGAAGCGGTCAGGGTACCAACCTGGTGCGGCCCTGATACAGCAATATCCCCAGGCGACCCCATACCCCCCATACAAACACCATAAAGGATCAAGCATGCCTTTACCCACCCCGCAACCGTTGATATCCTGGACGGGACTTCTCAAAACAACTCGTGACTTTTTCAAGGCGCAGCCATGGGAAAAAATTCGACACGAGTTCCTGTTCGGCATAGACAATCCCCACACCGGCGAAGTGCTCTACTGCACAGCCATAGGCGGAAGCGGAGATGTTTACGGCCTGACCATCTATCCGGACGCGAAGGGTTTGTATACCTATCTGCTTACGCAACGACAAAAACTGCAGGAGAGCATTCCCTTCTATTACATGGACTGTTTTCTTGTCTCCCTTGAAAATCAGCAGAATCTTTCGCCCGAAGACAAACGTATTCTCAAGCAATCAAAACTATCCTTTCCCAAAGGCACGGCCAAACCCCAATTCCGTTCATTTTCTTCCGGCTATATGCAGACGCTCCCCGATCCCGAGGAACGCTATGCCATCAATCTGGCCCTGCAGGGAACCCTGGTCGTCCTGCGCAACTGGACCGAATTTCAGAAGGATTTCGATCCTCTTTTAGACATGATCCCCATCATCGTTTTCGATGAATCAACGGGAATGATGCATATGCGGTATGAAGAACTGAAAATGCCATCTCTGCCCATGCTCACGCCTCCACCACTGAATGAAATCCGCATGCGATCCCTGGTCAAACAATCTAAAAAACAAGGCACATGGGAAGGCTCTCTCTATTATATCCCCAGCCCGGTCCAGGAAAAGGGCAAACGGGGGTTCTTTCCCAGCCTCGCCATCTGGGGCGATCATCAAAGCGGCATGATTCTGGGTACCGACATGGCGGAACGCAAAACGTGTGCGGAGAGTCTGGTCCGCAGTCTGTGTGCGACCATTGAGAAGACCCGAACGATTCCTGAAATTGTGCTTATCAATGACCAACGTATCGCTGCGGCTCTCGAACCCGCTGCCGCAGCCCTGGGCATCACCTTACAAGACGCCGGTGTTCTGCCTCAGCTCGAAGGTCTCACTGCAGCACTATCCAGAAAGCAATTCGGAGGGAATCCCATCTCCCCTGTACTGGGCCCGGCTATCATATCCAAGGAAGACTACGAGAAGTTGGATGGTGACAAGATGCCGGACGATGACGAATTATTGGATGCCGAGCACAAGGCCATATTTGCATTGCTGACCGGATTTGCCAATGAGCTCAGTATGAACGGTTTGGCCAGAGCCACTGTGAAAAAACATCTCGCCAACGTCTCCACCTTTATTTTTCAATTTTTGCACAAGGCACATATTCCAGCCATTTCGATTGAAGAAGGCATCAAGCATGTACCTGAATTCTTCGATCAAACCATTGCAATGCGGGCCCATAAACCGAGCAAGTCGCTGCGAAAAAGCATGCTTGTTTCCCTTAGAAAATTTTATACATTTCTTGCCGATAACAACTCCATCTCCCTGGAAGCAATGAAACAGCTCGACCAAGAAATAAAGGCCAACCGGGAAAGGTGGACATCGTAGTGGATGTGTGCCTTTGGATCGAAGGGTGAAGGATCTGGGATAAATTGAGCCTTGTTTTATTGCCTTTCTTCGTTTTTTTTAGCGTTTTTCGCGGTGAAAAAAAGCTCCACTCCTCAAACGTGGTTTGGTTTAAATATACTTCAGGAATTATTCGCGAAGTAGTTTTTTATATAGAACACGTCGTTAAGGCGGAGTGTCTGGGGCGGGTTTGCGACCCCTTGTTTTCCAGGTAGACCAACCTCCTCACCGCATCTCAAAATCGTTACGCACAAAATGGACCTTATTCCCTGCCCATAATCCCCTTTCTGTAAAACCTGGTCCTCTGACAGCATCCCCCGGCTGTTTTTTCTTTTCTTCCCTGTCCGATTACGTTAATGGAACCTTCTTTTTTATTATCATTTTTTCTCTCCTCTGCGGTTGCTACCCGCTGGTCCCTTGGAATGTATCCGGAGTTTTTCATGAAATTGACCGCGTTGTTTCTCGCTCTTTTGATCACCCTTGTAACCTTGGGAAATCTTTGTGCCGCCCCTCTTAAACTGGGGCTGTTGCCTGTTTTGAACACCTTGCCTTTGCAGGTGGCCGTACAGGAAAAACTTTTTGAAAAACATGGCCTTGATGTGGAACTGGTTCCTTTTTCCAGTGCCATGGAACGGGAAATGGCCATGCAGACGGGCAAGCTGAACGGTTTTTTTGGCGATTTTTTGAACGTTCTGCTCCTGGCCAAAAACAAGGTACCCATTAAGATGATCACCCTGGCTGATCCGGACAAGAAATATCCCATGTTCGGGCTGGCTCTTCGTCCCGGGAGCCACGCTCAGGACATAATGGGAACCAGCCTCAAGGTGGGTATGTCCAAGGCCACGGTCATTGATCTGCTTCTGACCCGGATGCAGGGGCTGCCCGAATTTTCCAAAACAACCTTTGAACCTCTGGAAATCCGCAAGCTTCCCATCCGGTTCCAGATGCTTGTTTCTGGCGAGATCGACGCGGCCCTTTTACCTGAGCCTCTGCTTTCTCTGGCCAGGCTCAAGGGATGTGAGGTGCTGGTGACCGATACCCGGCTGGACCTGCCCATGACGGTGATTGCCCTGCATGCGAGCCGGGCGGATGACTTTGACGGGTTCACGGCTGCCTACCTCGAAGCCGTGCGCAGGATCAATGCGCATCCCGAAGCCTACAGGACACTCATGTCCTCCACGTGTCGGGTCCCCAAACCTCTGCAGGCCGATTTCCCGGTGTTTACCTATCCTGCTTCCCTGGACCTGCCTTCGGAAAGTGAACTTTTCTCCATCCAGCAATGGATGCTCAGTCAGGGGATGCTGGATGCCATGATCCCTTATTCCGTGCTGGTTCCCTGATGCTGCGGGTCTCTTCACTAGGCAAAACATATCCCGGAGGCCGTGAGGTGCTCCGGGATATTGATTTTACGCTTGGGGCTCACGAAACCATTGCCGTGGTCGGGCCGTCGGGGTGCGGAAAAAGTACCCCGTTGTACATGCTCTGCTGATTGACGGTACCTGCCACCGGGCGGGTTTAGCTGTATGGCCGCACCA
>JAQVZR010000171.1 GCA_028708105.1 Desulfoplanes sp.
GCACGAAGGAACGCGAAGGGTGAAGAATCTGGGATAGATTGAGCTTTATTTTGTTGCTTTTCTTCGTGTTCCTTAGCGTTCTTCGCGGTGAAAAAAACTCAATCCCTCAAACGTGGTTTGGTTTAACGTGAACGCCATCAAAAACTTCGGCTTTCAAAGTCGTTTTGGTTTAGTCCAGTACGGTTTTTGTTTTTTTGGCCGTCATGATCAGAAAAAAGGCCGCAAATCCTGCCATTACGCATGTATCGGGAAGGATAACCTGCCAGATGTCCCCGGCCAGAAACAGGGTGCGCAGGGAGGATACAAAATAGCGCGGGGGGAGCAGATAGGTCAGGACGCGGATCGGCCAGGGCATACTGTCCAGCTCGAAGACAAGGCCCGAGAGGATGAATGAAGGCAGAAATCCGACGATCAGGGCCGCCTGGGTAGCAACAAACTGGTTGCGGGTTACCGTGGAGATGAACAACCCCAGTCCCAGGGCAAAACAGAGGAATGTGGCCGAAACCACGGCCAGCAGCCAGAGGGAACCGCGCAGGGGAACACCCATAAGCAGGGTGCATACCGAGGTCACCAGTCCCATGGCCAGCATCCCTAAAAGAAAATAGGGGATACATTTACCCAGTAACAGATCGCCCTTGGTCGCAGGTGTGGCCAGCAGTGCTTCCATGGTTCCCCGTTCCCATTCGCGGGCGACAACCAAGGAGGTGAGCATGGTCCCGATGAGGGTCATGATCACCGCAATGGAGCCGGGGAGAAGTGCTGCGCGGGAGTTGATCGTTTCGTTGAACCATATCCGTGGTTCCACGGACACCAGAGAGGACGCTGTGCGGCCCCCGCGGGACACTCTTTCTTGATCCAGCCAGGTCTGCCACGTCCCCTGGATATAATTGAGTACCAGTTCGGCAGTGTTGGCATCGGTTCCGCGCACAAGGACCTGCACTGGATGTATATCGCCCCGCAGGAGCCGTTTGCTGAAATCTGCTGGAATGATCAGTACCGCGCTCAATGCACCTTCCACCAGCAGAGGTTCCAAATCCCGTCTGTCCCGGGCCTTGTTTACTTCGAAATACCGGCTGTTCTGGAAGGAGTGCACCAGATTGGCAGTGGCAGGGGAGGGCATCTTTACCCCTATGCCGATCTTGATGTTCGTCAGGTCCAAAGACACGCCGTAGCCGAACAGCACCAGAAGCACCATGGGGAGAATAAAGGCGATGAGGATGCTGCTCGGGTCGCGGATAATCTGATAGGACTCCTTGCGTACCAGGCTGAAGATACGCAGAGGCCGCCCTTTGAGAAGTGGGGGGCTTTTTCTATGTGCGGCACCGTTGATGGCGTTCATGACGGTTTCCTAGGACGCGGACAGAGAGTGGGCCTGGACCGGCATGTCCCGTTGGATGAGTTCGATAAAGGCCTCTTCCAGGGTCGGCTTGGGCGAGTGTTCTGAGATTGCGGAGTGCTTGATACCGTCCGGGGTGTCGGCGGCGATGATTTTTCCTCGGTATATGAGAGCGATACGATCGCAATATTCTGCTTCATCCAGAAAATGGGTAGTGACGATAATGGCCACCCCGCGTTCCACCATGGTATTGATCCTGGCCCAGAATTCCCGTCGGGTGATGGGGTCGACACCGCTTGTGGGTTCGTCCAGAAACAGGATTGCAGGCTGGTGCATGGTGGCACAGGCCATGGACAGCCGCTGCTTGAATCCCAGGGGGAGGTCGGCACCGTTGGTATGGATGTAAGATTCCAATTGGAAGTCTTCAACCATCCGGGCCACCGCATTCTTGAGGGAATTCCCGGCAAGGCCGTAGACACCTGCGAAAAATTCCAGATTCTGGCGGACACTCATAGTGCCGTACAGGCTGAATTTCTGGGCCATATACCCGATGCGCTCCCTGGCCCTGGCCGGGGCCTTGAGCAGATCAACACCGGCAACCCGGGCCTTGCCTGCAGATGGTTTCAGAAGTCCGCACATCATTTTGAAGATGGTACTCTTACCCGCCCCGTTGGGCCCAAGAAGGCCAAAGACCTCCCCCTGACGCACGTTAAAGTCGATGGTGTCCACGGCCGTGAAGGAGCCAAACCGTTTGGCCAGGCTCCGGGCTTCGGCGATGATCTGCCCGTGCTTTGTGGGGGGCTCAGTGATGGGGGCGGTAACGGTCCTCCTTTGCGTCTGCGCGCTGTTTTGCTGTGTACTGGAAAGAAGAGACATGAAGGCGTCTTCAAAGCGGGGCTCTGTGTTTTCAAAGATGATCTCCGGGAAAGGGACTCCCGGATTTGCGGTGCCTTTTTCCATGACCAGACGCACGTTGTGTCCCTGGATGACGCTGTCCAGCACAAGGGGATTCTTAAGAGCATCGGCCGCAAAGTGTCTGCGGCGCGCGGTATCCATGGTGACCAGAAAAGTGCGTCCGCTCATGCGCCGGGTCAGCGTGTCGGGCGGGCCCTCATAGAGCAGATTGCCCTCATTGAGTACCAGCACCCGGGAACACCGTTCGGCCTCGTCAAGATAGGCCGTGCTCCAGACCACGGTGATGCCTTCCTCGACCAATGTGTAGACCATGTGCCACAATTCCCGGCGGGATAACGGGTCCACGCCGACACTTGGTTCGTCAAGGAGCAGCACCTGGGGACGCTGGATTAGGGAACAGGCCAGCCCCAGCTTCTGTTTCATGCCTCCGGAAAGATTGCCTGCACGTCTCGTGGTCCAGGGAGCCAGACCGGTAAATGCCAGGAGGTGTTCAACGGCAGCGTGCCTGTCTGCTCCCAGAACGTTGCGAAGGTCCGCATACAGAGTCAGATTTTCCATGACCGTCAGGTCTTCATACAGCCCAAAGCGCTGGGGCATGTAACTGACCCGTTCACGCAGGGCCGGGGAAGGGGTGGTCGTATCCTGCCCGGCGACCATGAGCCTGCCCATGCTTGGAACAAGTAATCCGGCCATCAGACGCAGCAGGGTTGTTTTCCCGGCCCCGTCCGGACCGACCACGCCGGTCACCTGATTGCCCTGGATATCCACGGTCACGTTGTGGAGCGCAGGTACGTCGTGGGAGGCAAAACGTTTTGTCACGCCTGTGAGTTCAATCTGGGATACCATGCTTACCCTGGGTTGTTATTCAATAATGTGAACACTCGCGGGCATTCCCTGGCGCAGTTGTTTTTTGGGGTCCTGAACAATGATCCGCACCCGGTACACCAGATCCGTCCGTATTTCTTTGGTCTCAACGGCCTTGGGGGTGAATTCGGCCGTCGGGGAAATGAATCCCACCTGGCCCTTGCAGGAAATACCGGCGTCGGTGCGTACCTCTGCGGGCATGCCGGGACGGATGCGTCCAAGGTCCATTTCATTGACATAGGTCCGGACCCAGACGGGATCGGTAATGGTCAGGGTATAAACCGTCTCTCCGATGCCTACATAGTCGCCTGGCTCATGGGCCCGTGTCTGTACGGTGCCTCCAGAAGGAGCCAGGAGCCGGGTATCCTGCAGCCGTCTGGCTGCTTCGTCCACAAGGGCCTGTCCCTGGTTGACCAAAGCCCGGGCACGGGAAATGTCTTCTTTTCGTGGGCCTGTTTGCACAAGCTGTAACGTGGCTTTGGCCGCTTCCCACGCGGCTTTGGTCTGATCCCGGGCTGACTGGGCATTATCAAAGGTTTCCCTGGAGACGGAACCACTGCCCACAAGATTTTGGGCCCGCACAAATTCTTGGCGTGCATTGACAAAAGCCACCTCGGCTGCCCGGGCATGTGCTCGTGCCTGTTCTATTTCTTCGGGCCTTGATCCATTGGTCAGTTTTAGTAATTCCGCTTTGCGTGCCTGCAACGCCGCCTCAGCCTGCCTGCGGCTATCTTCAAAATATTCAGGCTCAAGGGTTGCAATCAGTTGCCCCGGATGGATCATGTCACCCTCATCCGCTTCTAATGTGGCAATGCGCCCAAAGACTTTGAACCCCAGGCGGACTTCTCTGACCTCGACATTGCCCTGCAGCTCAAGGGTGCCTGCTGTCGGTGGATAACCGAGGTAGGATTGGATGCATGGGGGCATCTTGGACCGAAAGGTTGCGCTGTCTGCCCAGAACCACCCGCCAGCCATCAGAAAGGCGATAAACAGTATTCCCAGAATTTTGTATTTCATCAGCCGTCCCGTTTGTCTTTATGTCATTGTCAGGTGCATAAAGGGCTAACGTATTTCGGTGGGTTAGGAAAGATGTGACCTACTTTGAAAGTATGAGCTGAACGCGTTGTGCTGTGGGCTGGAACGCAGGGAAATCTCCATTGACAGGGGCCGCCTGTCACGGGCACGGGGAAGATTGTGTTTTGTCTGGGAGTTAGATTTTTTCCATTGATCGAGGTTGATCCAGCTTGAATGAGTATGCAACCGGCATAAAAATATGCCGTTAGGGAAACAATCAATGCAGCAGAAATATGCAACCACCGTGTATTCCACGGAACAGGGGGCCATGTGTCCCCGATGCGGCAAACCCGTATCCGGGTGTATCTGTGCCCAGAAAAAGTGTTTGGTCCCTGGAGGTGACAGAATTGTACGTATCAGCCGAGAGACAAAAGGACGAAAGGGCAAGGGCGTGACCATCGTCAGCGGAATCCCGCTGCCGCCCGCGGAATTACAAGCCCTGGCCAAGGAGTTCAAACAAAAATGCGGAACAGGCGGGACCATCAAGCAGGGGGTTCTGGAAATCCAGGGGGATCATCGGGATCTGCTCATGCGGGAACTCGCAGCCAGAGGATTTACTGTCAAACGCTGCGGGGGATGAATCGATAACCTGGCAACGCCCTCGTTGTTTTGCAACTGGGCGATGGTTGTTGGTCGAATGGATTCGTGTCGTCCAAAAAGGGCGACCAGCCGGTCGCCCCTACGGAATTTTGGGTAACGTTTATAGATATTTTTACACGCATGCTTACATTGTATCATCTGACAGTGCGTTGCGGGATTAAATGCTCAGTTTCTCAGATTTCAAGACATAGGCGATAACAATCCCCACGCCAAAGGCTATGGCCAGATTGGACGCCAGGGTGATGCCCAGCATGACCAGGCAGACAAAGAGATCCTTGCGTTCGGTAATATCCAAAATGGTCAGGGCCAGCTGGGTGCCGGCAAAGATGAGCAGGATACCCAGCACGGCAAAGGGAAGTAGGTTGATGACGGCCAGGATGTGGGCACCCAGAAAAAGGGCCAGAGCGACAAAAATGGCGCCGATCATCAGATTGGACCCTGCAGTGCGG
>JAQVZR010000172.1 GCA_028708105.1 Desulfoplanes sp.
CCGCAAAAATTACGGGACCATTGATTTCATCTACGGGGCCAGAACTCCGGGCATGTTATTATACAAGGACGAGCTTAAAGCCTGGCAGGAGCGTGATGACGTGCGCTGTCACATCACCATCGACCGCGAGGCCGAGGGTTGGGACGGTCTGGTGGGATTTGTACCCACGGTGACCGAACAGGCAGAGCCCAAGCCGGATAATGCCATCGCTCTCATCTGCGGACCGCCGATCATGATCAAGTATACCCAGCCGGTGTTCGACAAGATGGGCTGGCAGGGGGATCAGATTTTCATGAGCCTGGAAAACCGCATGAAATGCGGCATCGGCATCTGCGGGCGGTGCAATGTGGGGCCGTATTATGTGTGTAAGGACGGGCCGGTTTTTTCCAAGACACAATTGGCTGCATTGCCTCAGGATTATTGACACGAAGAATATCTGACAATCCATCACAACCCAAAAGCCCCCGGCATGTACTCTGCCGGGGGCTTTTGGGTTGCATCGATAAAACCAGCATCTGAAAAAATGAACCTACTCTGAAGCTGGGTAGATAAAAACGCTTTACTCGTATCTCATTGCGTCTATCGCGTTGAGCATCGAGGCCTTTTTGGCCGGGTAATAGCCGAAAAAGATCCCGACAATGGCGGTAAACCCGACACTGAGGAGCATGGTGAAGGGCTCGAAAATCACCTGAGTGTCCATGGCCGCACCTAATCCCAAGGCTATGCCCACACCGGCGAGAATACCGATGACTCCCCCCGAAAGGCTGAGGATGACCGCTTCAATAAGGAATTGTACAAGGATATCAGAACTCCGGGCACCAATGGCGATGAGGATACCAATCTCACGGGTTCTTTCGGTGACGGAAACCAGCATGATATTCATCACCCCAATCCCACCGACCAGCAGAGAAACTCCGGCAACAGCACTGAGAAGGAGGGTCAGGGTGGTGGTCACCTGGGTGGCGGTGCTGACGATTTCGGTCTGGTTGCGAATTTCAAAATCATCCTCATCATCAGCACCAAGGCCATGGGTTGAACGAAGGATGGCAGCAATTTCATCCTGGGCCTGATCTATGGCTGACTTGGAAACCGCGCTGGCCATGATATCATGAACGGTTTCACCGTCACCCATGCGGTAAAGGGCGGTTGTGGACGGAACAAAGATGAGATCATCCTGGTCATTGCCCATGGCCGATTGTCCCTTTTCCGCAAGAACACCGATAACGTCAAAGGGGATCGCTCCGATACGGATACGTGTCCCCACGGGATTGAGTCCGGGGAAAAGCTCATCCACAACCGTTTGCCCCAGGACCGCGACCTTGGCTTTTACCTTCATGTCTCTGGGTGTGAAAAAAGCACCCTGAGCAATTTCATAGTTGCGTATCATGGGATAGGTAATGTCCACCCCTTCGATGGAGGTGTTCCAATTGGCATTGCCGGCAATAACCTGACCCGACACCCGGATAAGGGGGGATACATGGAGCACCTTCCGGGCGAGCCTGGAAATAGCGGTAACATCTTCCATGGTCAGACAACTCCGGGTACCGGCCCCTCCCCTGACACCATGGGTCTGGGTGCTGCCCGGTTTCACCATGATCAGGTTGGTACCAAGGGTAGAGATTTTCTCCTCGATATCCGCCTGAGATCCTTTGCCAAGTGCTATCAGGGAAATCACCGACGCCAGTCCGATAATAATTCCCAGCATGGTGAGCAGGCTTCTCATGCGGTTTCGGAGGATGTTTCTCAATGCAAGGATAATGAATTGTCTGAATTTCATAGGGGTGATTGTGGGTTACCGGGTATTGGTACGGTTTGTTTCTGTTGTGCAAAGCGTCGTAGGGAAACTTGGTAATTGTTTATGATACGGCCGTCTCTCATCTCAACCACATGTTTTGTATGCTCGGCAACATTCATTTCATGGGTGACCAGAACAATGGTGATGCCGTCATCATTGAGCTGCTGAAACAGGGCAAGGATCTCTTCCGTCGTCCGACTGTCCAGGTTGCCGGTGGGTTCATCTGCCAGAATGATGGCGGGGTCTGTCACCAGCGCCCGGGCAATGGCCACCCGCTGCTGCTGGCCCCCTGAGAGCTGGTTGGGTTCGTGGTGCATCCTTTCTTTTAGACCGACCATCTCAAGGGCCTTTTCAGCCTTTTCTCTCGGATGCGCTATCCGATGGTCCCTTCTGTACATGAGAGGCAGCAGGACATTTTCCAGGGCAGTTGTTCTGGAAAGCAGGTTAAACCCCTGGAACACAAATCCGATCCTCTGGTTCCGGATGTCGGCCAATGCATTTTTGTTGAGTTGATTCACCGGCACCCCCTCCAGAAGATATTCTCCCTGATCGGGCGTATCCAGGCAGCCGAGGATGTTCATAAGGGTTGACTTCCCCGATCCTGAGGTTCCGATAATTGCCAGAAAGTCCTTTTGAGGGACGTCGAGGGTAATACCGTCCAGGGCTCTGACGGTTTCGCCTCCCAGATGAAATATTTTTGTGATATCTTTAAGTTGAATGATTTTCATGTCTCAGTCCAAGAAGTTCAAAGGTTACCTTGCCGGCCCACCACCGCCTCCGGGAGGAGCACCATGGGGAGGGCCGCCTACGGAGGACATGGGAAAAATTTTAGACAAGATCCCTTGGGAATGTTCTTTTTTCTCAATATTCCTGCCGATAATCACAGGAGTCCCCACAGCCAGGTCGGAATTTTTTATGACCGTGGCCGTACGGCTCGTCATGCCGGTGAGAACCGGAATGCGTCTGGGAGTTCTGCCGTCAAGAATATAGATACCGGGCTCATCCATAG
Source organism: Desulfoplanes sp. (assembly GCA_028708105.1). GTDB lineage: Bacteria > Desulfobacterota > Desulfovibrionia > Desulfovibrionales > Desulfomicrobiaceae > Desulfoplanes. Next base: position 2,805 of record JAQVZR010000172.1, read on the forward strand.
TGTCCTGATCATCAGGTTTGAAGCTCAACGCGGCATTGGGCACCATCAGTTCATTCGTCGCTGTTTCCACCACAAAATCCGCAGTGGCGGTCATCCCCGGCAGAAGTTTACCCGCCTTGTTCGGCGCATCCACAACCACGGTATAGGTGACCACATTGGAAATTTCTGTGGGATTCATCTGAATCTGCGTCACTGTTCCTGTAAAGGTATCGTCGGGATAGGATTGAACAGTAAATCGTACCGGCTGGTCGGTTTTGACCATTCCGATATCGCTTTCATCCACGCTGGCCTCGATTTCCATGTTCGACAGGTTGTTTGCAATGATAAACAGCGTTGGCGTACTTAAACTGGCAGCCACTGTCTGTCCCTCTTCGATATTCCGTTCAAGGATGACACCGTTTATGGGAGATTTGATCCGGGCATTGCTCAGGTTGGTCTTGGCGCTGATCACAGCCGCTTCTGCCGAAAGCAGATCTGCCTTTGCAGTTTCCCGGGCCGTTTCATAGGACAGAATTTCCTGGGATGAGAGATGCCCCTGCTCGTACAAGGGGGTATTTCTTTCATACTCGGCCACGGCCTGTTTGTAGAGGGCCCGGGTACGGATAACCGAGGCCCTGGCCATATCCACGGCGGCTTTGAACAAATCAAGGTCGAGTTCCGCAAGGATCTGACCCTTTGTTACCCGGTCGTTATAGTCCACCAATACCTTTTTGATGGTGCCGGAAACCTGGGTTCCCACCTCGACGGTTCCCACTGCAGAAAGGGTTCCGGTACAGGAAATTGTATTTTCCATGCTTCCCCTTTTGATTTTTTCCATCTTGAATTGCGTGGGAGCCGGCTGGTCGGACTGTGAGGTTTCTACCCAGAATCTCCGGGCATGAAGGACGATGAAAAGAAGTCCTCCGATCATGAGCAGGATTTTTACCAGTTTCATACCGATGTTTAGCACATTCATGACAATTTCTCTCCCACCTGATGCAAGAGAAGGTGGGATAATCCCAAATCTCCTCTATAAAAAAATATGGATACGATTTTTAGCAGTTGATTTATCTGTGCTTCAATGAGGTTGTTGTCGGCTTCCACCAGATCCGACCGCATCTGGATCAATTCTGTCAGGCCGGATTTCCCGACTCTGTAGCGTTGTTTTGCGGATTCAAGGGCTTTTTCTGCATAAAGACGTCGTGTTTTGGTCGCGTTGATGGTTTCGCAGGCACTTTTATAATCAGCCACCGCCTCACCAAGTTCCAGCCTGATCTGCTCTTTGAGTTTTTCCAGAAAGAGTACGGCGGTCTGTTTGTCTATCCGGGCTTGTTCCGTACGGGTTCGCGTCAGGTGTTTATCAAAAAGGGGCACAGAAACAGTGACTCCCACATAGGAATTCAGGTTTCCCCCACCAGAGCCCATCCCCGAATCTTTCTCATGCTGGTAGGCATAGTAATCTGCCACTCCGGCGTTCAGGTCGACCGAAGGATACTTGCCTGATTGTGCTTCCCGTATTCCGGCTTGTTTTGCTGCAATGTTTTTTTCAAGGGCAAGAAGATCGGGCCGGGTTGTCAATGCTATTCGTATCAGGCTGTTATTGTTTATTTCTCCTGCAACAGCCGCAATGTCTATTGCAGGCATTTGTATCCCGGCCCTGTTGAAATCCTCTGTGCCCATAAGGTTGGCCAGCTCAAGCCAACCCTTTTTGAGGGTATTTCGGGCTGTAATGAGCTCGGACGTTGCATCAGCCGTTTCAGCACGCTGCTGATAAAGGTCTGTAACCGGGATTTTTCCAGCGTCATAAAAGGCTTTGATCTGTTTTTCCTTTTGCCTGTTGTAGACCAGATTTTGAGTGGCAATATCAATGGCCTTGGATTGCTTGACAACATTGAGATAGGCACTCGCCGTATCAAAAATAACCTGCTGTTCCTGCCGAAGTGCCGTATAGGCCGAGGAGGACAATTCCTGACGAGCGCTTTCCAAAGATGCCTCGTCCGCAAATCCTTTAAAGAGGTTGAGGCTGATTGCCACGCCGACATTTGAACTATACGCGTCACGCTCTGCACGGGAGTCCCCGTAGTTGCTCGTTACACGATTATCGAGGGTGCCGGTAACCTGGGGCAGGTAATCATTTTTTTCTTTTTCCATGCTCAGGCTTGAGTAACGGACACTCTTGTGTGCCGCTTTCAGATCCTGGCTGTGTTCAACGGCCAGTTGAACAGCCTGGGCCATGCCTAACTCTCCTGATTCCAAGGCCATGGCCACTCCAGGGAACGCCCCGTAGATGAGCAGGCCGATGAACCCCAAAAGAACACTTTTAGGGAAGAGCACCCTTTGGCAGAAAGTCGATATCTGCCGGGCGTATGTCACCTTGATCGAACATGTGGTCGTATATCTCATAACAGGTATTTCTCATTTAAAGTCAACAGGTTAAAACAGATCGGAA
>JAQVZR010000173.1 GCA_028708105.1 Desulfoplanes sp.
GTCTGATCGGTCTGAACAAACTTCCGGTGCAGCTGGCGCCGGATACCCAGATGCCTCAGATCGAGATCTACACCATCTGGAGCGGCGCCTCGCCCATGATCCTGGAACTTTTCAACGAATTATTCACCAAGACCTTCGGGCTAAACCTGGAACCTCAGACCCCCTTCTTCAGCGCCCTGAACCTCCTGGGAGAAGACAGGCTTCAGGATCTGGAAACCCTTGAACCGACCATTTTTGTTTAAGGCCTGTACAGTAAGCCCACACACTATTTGATCCGAACCGACCAGGGAGTATCATTATGGATCTGGAACGCGCAACCACGCAAGCGACCCTCATTGGTCAGGATTTCCTGACCTGGTTATGGGCCACCAGCGAACAACACAGGGGTAGATTTACCACCGCATCAGGCGAAGATTTCTCACTGTTCGTTGAACAGCGGGTTTCTGTGCAAGGCGGTGAAGGCGAAGGCAAGGAAACCGCGGTCTGTAGCGGTCCCATGGCCGAGCTCAAAGAAGCCAGAATGGGCCTTCGTACCGGGAAAAAAGTCGGTCAGGCCAAACTGCGCATTGAACATGATGAAAACGCCTGGCAGGTGCAGATAAACGCAGACACCTTTGCCCTCTCTGGTCTGAAGACCCCCAAAGTGGATACCCATGTGGAAGAAGGGGATGACCCGGACGCCATTTTTCTGGAAAAAATATTTCTCATTGAAAAATGTATGCTTTACCTGGATACCGTTTTTTCCATATTCATCAAACTGCGCATGAGCTCTCAATGGAATAGTGAAATCGAACGTATCCGCCAATGGATGAATGCCGCATAAGGTTATTGCCAGCTTTCATACTCTACGGTAACGGGTGTTCTTTGCTGCATGCGTCAGATATTTATTACAGCACACGTTACAAGAACAGTAAACTTCATATCTACACGAGGAGAGGTGGTACCATGCGGAAAATAGTATTATTTTTACTTGGCCTCGCACTGTTTTGTGCGGGTACAAATACGGCAGTGGCCAAAGACCTGAAAGTCGGTCTGGTCTATATCGGTCATATCGGAGACGCGGGCTGGACCTATGCCCACGAGATGGGACGACTGGCCATCGCAGAGATGCCCGGGGTAACCACTTCCTATGTCGAGGCCGTTGCTGAAGGAGCCGACTCGGAACGGGTCATCCAGAACATGGCCCGCAAGGGATATGGCCTGATATTCACCACCAGCTTTGGCTACATGGACCCCACGCTGAAAGTGGCCAAACGTTTCCCCAATGTCATTTTTATGCATTGCTCAGGATTCAAGACCGCCAAAAATGTGGGCAATTATTTCGGCCGTATGTACCAGGCCAGATACCTCTCCGGCATGGTGGCCGGGGCCATGACCACTTCCAATAAAATCGGGTACGTCGCCGCATTTCCTATTCCCGAGGTTATCCGCGGGATTAACGCCTTTACCCTGGGTGCTCTGGCCGTTAACCCCAAAGCCCAGGTCAATGTGGTCTGGACAAAAACATGGTACGATCCGGCCACGGAAAAAGAAGGTGGCAAAAGTCTGCTGGAAACCGGCTGTGATGTCATCACCCAGCATCAGGACACCCCCGGTGTCCAGGAAGCTGCGGAAGAAGCTGGAAAATATTCCATCGGATACAATTCCGATATGTCGAGATTTGCTCCCAAGGCACACCTGACCGCGCCGGTATGGAAATGGGGCCCCTTTTACCAGACCATAGTCAAGGCAGTACAGAACGGCACGTGGAAAACAGGGGCTTACTGGCCGGGGCTGGAATCCGGCATTGTTGACCTGGCTCCCTTTGGACCCATGGTGCCCAAAAATGTTCAGGATACGGTACTGGCCAAAAAGCAGGAAATAGCCCAAGGCGCTTTCAAGGTTTTTGCCGGTCCCATCAAAGATCAGTCCGGGACGGTCAAGATTCTTGCAGGCACCGTTGCCTCCGATGGAGAACTCCTCGGCATGGATTGGTTTGTCCAGGGCGTTCAAGGCTCGACCAAATAACTCCCGAGGGATATGCTAGATATACGAGTGCACACAAGACAGGCCCCCCTCCCCTGGTGGGGGTCCTGTCTTATTCTTTTTTCGGCCGTCTTTTTTTCCCTGGCCATGAGTGCAGGTCTTCTCGCCCTGCAAGGCAAGCCTCCCCTGGAAGGGATGCTCCTCTTTCTGCAAAGCGGCTTTGGTTCATCATGGGCCATTGAAGACTGTCTGGCCAAAGCTGTACCCATTTTTTTGTGTTCCCTGGGCGTGGCCATCACCTTCCGTTTGCAGATCTGGAACATCGGTGCCGAGGGCCAGTATGCCCTAGGTGCTGTGGGTGCTACATGGGCGGCCCTGACCTTTCCGAATCTCCCAGGGTATTTACTGCTGCCGTGCATGCTCATGAGTGCTACTGTGCTCGGAGGCCTGTGGGGACTGATCCCGGCGCTTTTAAAAATAAAGCTCCAGGTCAACGAGATCATCGTCACCCTGATGCTCAATTACATCGGCATCCTCGTCCTTGAATACATGGTCTACGGTCCCTGGAAAGACCCCTCCAGTTTCGGCATGCCCATGACCCCTGAATTTTCAGCGGCTGGTATTGTTGGTTTTATAGGGGAGACCAGATTAAACTGGGGTCTTTTTCTCTGCCTGGGCATCGGCATCCTGGTAACCATTTTTCTCAAATATACCCGCTATGGATTCGCACTCAAGGCCTGTGGTGAAAACCCCCGGGCGGCCAGGTATGCACGTCTCCCATATAACGGTCTAGTTGTTATGGTCCTGGTCTTTTCCGGAGCGCTGGCCGGATGGGCCGGATTTCTGGAAGCGTCGTCTTCTTTAAACCGCCTGGAACCAAGCATCATGGCCGGATACGGATACACGGCCATCGTCGTTGCCTGGCTGGCACGTCTGAACCCCCTGGCCATAGCGATTGCCTCCTTTCTCCTGGCAGGCCTGCGCGTAGGAGTGGAAGGCATCCAGCTCGATCTGCAGGTCCCGGCAGCCTTTGGCGGAGTCATGGAAGGTCTGATCCTGCTGACCATCCTGGCAGGCAGTTTTTTCCAGCATTATACTCTTTCCCTGAAACAATCACACACGTCGGAAAAAACAAATCAATAAAACAAGAACAACCACACCGAAGTCCCTTGCATTTTAGGTTTCGCCCTGTATCCTAAATCCTAAATCCCTGAAACCCCATGACCCCTGAAATAATCATCCCCCTGCTGGCGGCGACCATCCAATCCGGTACCCCTATTCTGTATGCCACCCTTGGTGAAATCATCACGGAAAAATCCGGAGTGCTCAATCTGGGCGTGGAAGGCATGATGCTTTGCGGCGCTTTTGGTGGATTTCTGGTGGCCATGTACACGGGCAACCCTTTGCTGGGATTTCTGGGCGGCGGCCTTTTCGGGGCCATGATGGGTGCCATCCACGGCCTGGTCTGCCTGACATTTCAAGGGAACCAGGTTGTTTCAGGTCTGGCACTGACCATCCTTGGAACCGGGCTAGCCAATTACTGGGGCACTCCCTTTGTGGGACAGACGGCTCCCGGATTCGCCCCCTTTTCTTTTCCCCTGCTGGGTTCTCTACCCGGCATCGGCCCCATTGCGTTTAAGCATGACGCCCTGATCTATATTTCGTATATCCTTCCCCTTGCCGTCTGGTTTGTGCTCCGCCATACCCGTTTCGGCCTGGCGCTGCGTTCTGTTGGAGAATATCCCGAAGCGGCCTCGGCTGCAGGCATACATATCAAGAGATACCGCTGGACGGGCATCCTCACCGGCGGATTTCTCATCGGCCTCGGAGGGGCGTATCTTTCACTGGCGTACACCCATCTATGGACCAACGGGATCACCGCGGGACGCGGCTGGATTGCCGTAGCCCTGGTCATTTTCGCCTTCTGGAAACCGGGACGGGCCGTTTTTGGAGCCTATCTCTTCGGAGGCGTCATGGCCTTCCAGTTCCGTCTCCAGGCCATGGGAACCCATATTCCGTCATCTCTGCTGATGATGCTCCCCTACGCACTGACCATACTGGTCCTGGTTCTGTCATCCCTGCGGGGCAGACATACCCAGGCACCCGGTGCCCTGGGCGTAAACATCGAACCTGCGGACTGACGTCCTGTACAGAACAATTCTCGTCATGGGTACACAATGTCCGCCCTTGTATATTCAAAATCCATAGGGTGGCAGGGACGTCCGAAAAGGGCACCCACGGGGGGGCGCCCCTACGAAATTTTATCCTATATCGTATATCTTTTATCTATTTCACCCATCATCCTCTTTCGACCAAGGAAGACACGTCATGTCCAATACAGATTCCCGGTACCACAAAATGTACCCTGTATCCTGGGACCAACTTCACCGCGACGCCAAAGCCCTGACCTGGAAACTCATGGAGCAGGGGCCATGGGAAGGTATCGTGGCCATCACCCGGGGCGGGCTCGTTCCTGCGGCCATCATTGCCAGAGAACTGGAAATCAGACTTGTGGATACCCTGTGTATCGTCAGCTACTCCTGGCAGAATCAGGGCGAGGCCTCTGTGCTCAAGGGTGTTGAAGGCGATGGCCAGGGATGGCTGATCATAGACGATCTCGTAGACACGGGAAAAACGGCTAAAATCGTACGCGACATGCTCCCCAAGGCCCATTTTGCCACCGTGTACGCCAAACCCGAAGGCAAACCGTTGGTGGACACCTTTGTCACAGAAGTCAGTCAGGATACCTGGGTCTTGTTCCCCTGGGACTCTGAACTCCAGCTGGTCAAACCCATCGTCGACTTAAGCAAACCAATCCCGAAAAAAGACTGACTGCTGCCCCGCCCATACGTTTGCCTGAGAACTCTTTAACCTCGGGCAGTGCGCATGGCCATAATTGCTGCGCACTGCGCACGTTCCACTGTCAACTTCCTTTTATTCCTCTACCCCCCTGTATACCCACCATGACTGATCTCCCCCAATGGATTACATGCCGTTTTGACGTGGATATTGCAGGACAAACCTGGACACTGGAACGCGTAGCCGATCTGGAAACCCTTTGGGATGCCATGGACGATGACGAAGGCGACGAACATATCCCCTACTGGGTGGAATTGTGGCCAGCCAGCTTAACCCTTGCCACCTGGATCATCGAGCATAAAAAAAAGCTCCAGGGCAAAACCTGCCTGGATCTCGGATGTGGCATGGGCCTGACAGCCATTATTGCGGCATCCATCGGTGCCCGGGTC
>JAQVZR010000174.1 GCA_028708105.1 Desulfoplanes sp.
CCCTCTCCCGTCTCCTTTCTCCTGCCTCCCCTCTCCCGTCTCCTTTCTCCTGCCTCCCTTCTCCTGCCTCCCTTCTCCCTCCCCCGCCTCCCTAATTTATCTCCCCGACATTTGACATTACCCTGCATGCGTAGCAAATATTCTCTTTTTGCGGAATACTACGCACCCGTTTCCCCGGAATTCGCCCTTGGCCTTGGCCTTCAGCCCTGTCTACCGTATGCTGCACAAGGTAGCCTGAACGGTGTATACCCAGCCCCTGACCAAATCCCTGCATAGAGCCCACAGGCCCTCCGGAGTATACTTTTCAAGGATTATACATCATGACCAGGAATCTAAAAAAAACAGGCAGGAACGATCCCTGCCCCTGTGGCAGCGGCCTTAAATACAAAAACTGCTGCATGAACAAAGTAACGCAGTCCCAAACCGAATCTCTTGCGGATAAATATCTCAGAATACACAAAATCCGCCTCAAAGAGCCCAAAGATATCGAAGGCATCCGTGCCAGCGGCACCTTGGTTATGGCCACCTTTGAAGAAGTCAAAAAAATCCTCGTTCCCGGAACCACAACCGAAGAAATCAATACGCTGGTACACGGATTCACTGTCAAAAACGGTGCCGTGCCCGCGCCCCTGAACTACAACGGTTTTCCCAAAAGTGTGTGCACCTCGGTCAATGACGTCGTCTGCCACGGTATCCCCGGCGACTATGTTCTCAAGGACGGTGACATCCTCGACGTGGATATCACCACCATCCTGAACGGCTATTATGCCGACTGCAACCAGACCTTTTTTATCGGTACTCCCAGTACCGATGCCCGGCATCTCGTGGATGTGACCAGAGAATGTCTCAAACGCGGCAAAGAGATGGCTCTGCCCGGGAACACCACCGGCGATATCGGCTGGACCATCCAGCATTATGCCGAAGCTCAGGGCTGTTCCGTGGTCCGGGAGCTTGTCGGCCACGGGGTAGGCTTTTCCTTCCACGAAGCCCCGGAAGTTGCCCATTTTGGCAAACGCGGCCACGGCGTCGAGCTGGTTCCGGGCATGGTCTTCACCATTGAGCCCATGATCAACCTGGGTGCACGGCATGTGCGCACCCTTGACGACCACTGGACAGTGGTTACAAAAGATGGTTCGCTTTCAGCCCAGTTTGAGCAAACCTTTGTGATAACGGAAGACGGCTGCGAAAGTTTGACCCCCTTTGAACTCTAGGAAACAATATGATCCGACAATGGCTACGTATTTTCTTTATGGGATCCGGAATTATCCTCCTTTTTGCCCCCATGGCCCATGCGTGGGGGGCAGGTGTCCATTTAGCCATTGGCAACAACATCCTGGGTTCTCTTGGTCTGATCTCTCCGCTCATTGCAGAGATCATCTGCAAACATAAAAATGCCTTTCTCTATGGCTGTCTGAGTGCGGACATCTTCATTGGTAAAGGATGCCGAACGACTCCCACTCACAGCCACAACTGGTCTATCGGACTCAAGCTTCTGGATTTTGCCCCAACCCCACAGCTCAATGCCTATGCGTACGGTTATCTGAGTCATCTGGCCGCAGACACTATTGCCCACAATTATTTTGTGCCCAATATGCTTGCATCCACACCGGGCTGCGGCAAATTCAGCCATGTATATATCGAGATGCAGGCCGACATGCATGTTCCCTGGAACCCCGCCGAGGCCAAAAATCTCTTCAAAATCTCGTACAAAGATGAAGATGCACGTCTTTTATGTGTCACCGAAAAGAAAAAGCTGTCCTTTTATGTAAAAAAGCAGCTATACCGCGGTGGTATCCTTGCCAGCAACCAAAAAACCTGGAACACCTCCCTGTCCCTCATGCACTATGTTCTTCCCCGGGCCACCGATCCTGAATATTTTGAACAGATGTTTCTTCTCAGCCGGGGTGTGGTCCAGGATTTTCTGACGGATCCCCAAAAGGCCTTTGTCCTGAACCTCGACCCTGTAGGCACAGACAACCTTCGCCGGGCTCATATCACGCACAGACAACGCAGACGTTTCCTCAGACAGGGCAAGGCCCTGCCTGTTTTTGCCATCGCCCCCCAACTTCAGGAACTTGTTCAGCTGAGCACTCCCCAGCCCTTCTCGTTTGCGCTGGCCGCAAACGACAAATAGCCCCATCCGTTGGTGCCGGGCATGGTCTTTACCATCGCACCCATGGTCAACCTCGGCGGCCGGGCCATCCGCATTCTGGAAGACGGCTGGACCGTCGTCACCAAAGACGACTCCCTGTCGGCCCAGTTCGAGCAGCCCCTGGCCATAACGGAAACGAGATGCCGGATACTGACACCGTTTTAAGTAGACTAAAGTACGCAGTGCACAGTGCGCAGTAGATGTGTGTGGCAAACAGGGGATACCGTACATACATATAATGCTAAACCAAACCCAGTTTCAGACCCATAGTTTTCGAACAGGTTATCACTGTTCAATTCTTTTTTCACCGCGAAGGGCACGAAGGGACGCGAAGGGTGAAGAATCTGGGATAGATTGGGCTTTGTTTTGTTGCTTTTCTTCGCGTTTCTTAGCGTTCTTCGCGGTGAAAAAAACTCAATCCCTCAAACGTGGTTTGGTTTACCAGGCCAATACCACAAAATTTTATTGTAGAGGCGATCCACGAATCGCCTATTTTTCTGCGCCCGGGAGGTGCAGAAAAACAGATCGGCTTCCGGCAATCCATTATGCCTGAACTAGGGTGCATGACGCCAAAAACACAATGCCTTCCAAAATAGGCTGACTTTAACACTTTTTCTCCTGCGCACGGCCAACTGCGCAATATATTTTTCATCCTCTATCTTCTATCCGACATCTACCCATGAAAAACCCCGTACCCCGCGCCGCAGCCATCCATGACCTCTCCGGATTCGGCAGAACATCCTTATCCGTAGTTATCCCCATATTGTCATCCATGGGGGTCCAACCCTGTTCCCTGCCCACAGCCGTGCTCTCCACCCACACCGGAGGATTCCAGAACTATCATTTTGTGGACCTCACGGATCATATGCAGGCCATTGTGGACCACTGGAAAGCAATTGGTGTCCATTTTGATGCCATCTACAGCGGTTTTCTGGGGTCTCCTAGGCAGATCGACATCGTGGAAAAATTCATCCACGATTTTGCCAATGATGATCAGTTGATCCTCATTGATCCCGTACTCGGCGATAACGGCCAGCCCTATTCCACCATGGGCGAGGAAATGATTTCCAAGATGCGCGGTCTGATCCGGCACGCGGATGTGATCACGCCCAATTTTACGGAAGCCGCCTTTCTTCTGGACGAACCCTATGATCCGAGCATCAGCCTCGGGGAACTGAAAACCTGGACCAAACGTCTGGCGGCCCAGGGACCGGCCAAGGTGATCATCACCAGTATCCCCGTACCTGAGGGCAAAAATGTTTCCTCGGTCCTGGCCTACAACCGCCCGGACAACCGGATGTGGAAGGTGGATTGCAGTTATATCCCGGCCCATTATCCGGGAACAGGTGATATCTTTGCCAGCGTGGTGGTGGGCTCCCTGCTCCAGGGAGACAGCCTGCCCATTGCCCTGGACAGGGCCGTGCAATTCGTATCTATCGCCATCCGATCGACCTTCGGCTACGATTTCCCGGCCCGGGAAGGGGTGCTGTTAGAACGTGTCCTCCCAAGCCTCAATGCCCCGGTCATGGCCAGCAGTTATCAAATTCTGGAATAAAAAAAAGCGCCCATGCATCCCATTATCCAAAAGAAATGCTTCATCTTCGATCTGGACGGCACAGTCTATCTGGGCGACCAGCCCATTGCCGGAACCATCAGCTTCATCCGGACGTGGTGGAACAAAAAAGATTTCTATTTTCTGACCAACAACACGTCAAAAAATCTGGATGCCTATCTGCACAAGCTCAACGCGCTAGGCATCCCGGCCTCCATCGACCAAATCCTCTCCCCCCTGCTTCCCCTCGTGGACTACATGCAGGCACACGCCATCAGCCGCGTTTATCCCGTAGGCAATCAGGCCTTCACGGGCTATATTAAAAAACACATGCCCACATGCACCGTTACCGACGATTCCTCCCTATGCCAGGCCGTTCTGCTGGCCTATGATACTGAACTGACCTACGAAAAGCTGCGCACATCCTGCCTCTTACTGCAACATAAACATATTGCCTTTCTGGCCACCCATCCCGACAAAACATGCCCTTCTCCCCAGGGCCCCCTCCCGGACACAGGCAGTTTTCTGGCCCTGTACGAGGCCGCCACGGGCCGAAAACCGGATGTCGTCTTCGGCAAGCCCAACACCATTATGCTCGCCCGTCTGCTGAACATCTATGACAGGGAATCCATGGTCATGATCGGCGACAGACTCTACACGGACATGGTCCTGGCCAAAAATGCGGGTATCGACAGCATCCTGGTCTTAAGCGGAGAATCCACACAAGAAGATGTGGACGGTTGCCCGGACAAACCCACGTGGGTCTTGCCGGATCTGGGAGAAATCGAAGAGGATCGAACTGAGGGGAAAAACCAGTAACCATATAAATTAATGCAGCAAATCCTCTCGGTGCAATTTGAATCTACAATTCCCATCAGCCGAACCATATAAAAAAATCCCCGCTCCGGTCCAGAGCGGGGATTTTTTTTGAGTACCACCATTTTTCAACTGCGGGGCATCAAGGGGCGCGCCCTTGCGGCCGCCCGATGGCATGGCGAAACGGCTTGTTTCATATGCTCGCCCCGTGCTCGGAAAGGACACCCGCAAGGAGTGCCCCTACATGCATGACGATGTGCCTTATGGTGTATTCAAAAAACAATGTGCGCTGAATAGTTACAGAAAAATAAGCATTGCAGCACAGACAGTGACCTGCTGCCATCCATGTGCTGGACAAGGAAAGGACTCCCCGCCCTTTCAGGCCTGGTGCACCAATCTGTACCGGGCACGCACGTGAGAGAGCAGTGATCGTAAAAATCAATAAATCTCAACATGCCATCTTGTGGTATACGCAGCGGTTGTGATAGTTGACCCAATAATTTGTCGTGCTGTGGGATAGATCATTACCGGCTCAAAAAATCCCCACATCCGAAATATCCCCAAGGAATGTTCATGCTTAAAGTATCCGATCAGGAAAAACAGGAAATCATCCGCTATCTGGAAGCAGATAAGGAATTGCCTGAAAAATACCGGTTCTTGCTTTTCGAGG
>JAQVZR010000175.1 GCA_028708105.1 Desulfoplanes sp.
TCTAGAGATACTTCCTCATTCCTCATCCCGCCTTGGCCGCTGGGAATTTGTTGTGGGATTCGCTCTATCCTGTAATGTGGGGCTTTTGGGGTGCGTTGTTTTGTTCGGGAATAAAAAAGTCTGCCTCCGAATGGAGGCAGACTTTTTTATGAGAGGTATGCGCAAACCTTATGGCTCTGTGTTCTTTGTTCTATGTGTATGAAAATACATACAGGTTTTTTTGCGGTGTAAAGCCAGACGTACATCCGTTTAAGGAAAAATCTGTCAACATGCTGATTTTAAATGTTTTAATTTTAGGCACACTTTGTGCTTTATTCCACATGAAAGGTTTTTCCGGTGTAAAAATTTTGTAAGCTTACATAAGGAGCGAGCATGGAAAGGAGACAATTCCTGCTTGGTACGGCAGCGTTGGCCGTGGCTACAGCAGTAAATCCGTTTAAGGCGTTGGCCTTCCCCACCGTATATCCCCACGGGACCACTCTATATGATCCTGCCAAGTGTTGGAACGGGTATACTGTTTTTGGGACTGAAGTCCCCAGTGAAGGTACTGTTTTGATCGATATGAACGGGAATGTGGTCAAGCAGTGGAAGAACATGTGCCAGGCTGAACACCCCCCCAAACTTCTGGAAGGCGGGTATCTGGCCGGTGCCATGCGCCCGGCTCCGGATAAGAAAGGTCGGGTCTGGGATGATCCTGATTCCACGGATCTGGTGGTCATGGACTGGAACGGCAAGGTGGTCCGCCGTATTCCTCGGGCCGGTGCTCATCATGATTTTCAGTTTGAAGGGAACGCTGCAGGGTATTATACTCCCGCGGAACCTTTAGATAACTATAAAGGTAAGGTTCTGATTCTGACCCATAAATTTGTCAAAAACGACAAAATTACCGATAAAGTTCTGTATGATGACTACCTTGTTGAAGTGGATAAAGATGGTAAGGTTATCTGGGACTGGCTGGCATCCGATCATTTTGATGAAATGCATTTTTCTGAAGCTGCCAAAAAGACCATCCGCAAGTATCCCACCTATTCCATGACCCGGACTCCGGGCAAGAAAGGTGCGGACTGGACACATACCAATGCTGCTTCCTATCTGGGAGCCAATCACTGGTACAGGGAAGACCCCGTCAAATATGCGGCCTTTCATCCTGACAATATCATCATTTCCAACCGTCAGACCAATATCGTTTGCATTATTGACAAGAAAACCAAGCAGATTGTCTGGCAGGTCGGCCCTACTTTTTATCCCAATGAAGAATGGACCTTCAACGGCAAGACCTACAAAAGTGCCTTGTACCGTCTGGGACAGTTTATCGGTCAGCACCATGCCCACATGATTCCCGAAGGTCTTCCCGGAGCTGGAAATATCATGGTTTACGACAATGGCGGCTTTGCCGGATATGGTGATCCGAACCAGGGTGCGCCCTTCGGATGGTCCAGCGGTCGTCGGGATTATTCCAGGGTTGTAGAGTTCAATCCCACCAACCTGCATAAGGTTTGGGAACAGTCCGGCAAGACTATGGGACTTAGGGATGAATGCAAATTCTACAGTTCCTATGTCAGTTCCGCTCAGCGGCTGCCCAATGGCAACACCCTCATCACCAACGGTTCTGTGGGCCAGTTTCAGGAAGTCACCCCGGACCATGAAATCGTCTGGGAATACATCAGTCCCTATTACACCAAGAGCGGGAATTACAACCTGGTCTACCGGGCCTACCGGGTACCTTATGACTATGTGCCGCAGCTTATGAAACCTGCTGAACATGCAGTCATCCCGCCGGAGAACACCACCTGGCGGCTTCCTGCTAAAAAATAAACGGAGAAAGCATGAAATACCTTGTATCCCTGATTGTTCTCATGACCGCATTGTGCCTCTGCGGACAGGCCTTTGCCCAGGATGGACCAGAACCTTTTGACCTGAACCATGCAACGGTACAGCAGCTGATGAGTATCCCCGATGCGGATATTACGGAAGACATTGCCAAGGCTATTATTGCGGCGGCTAAGGCCAAACCCTTTAAATATGCAGCTGATCTGATGGCGGTTCCTGGAATTGACAACAGTATGCTGGAATGCATCCTTCCCGTGGAAGAGCACGGCAGTCTCTGGTACGATCCGGATAACGCTGAAATGACCTTTGCCCCGTCCAAGTGCTAATGTGAACAAAGGGCCCCGATTTTTCGGAGTTCGAAACAAAGGATAAAACCATGAATAAACGTTGTGCGTTAAAGTTTTTGATGTTGCCATTGTTTCTGGCGGCCTTTGTCCTGGGATCTGTCTCCATCAGCCAGGCTGGTTCTGGTGACAAGCTTATCATTGTCGTTGGTGACGGCCAGAAAGAGGCCCTCAAGGGTTGGATCTCTTTTCTTAAAGAGAGCGAATTCCCCGTTAAGGAAATCACTACCGCCGAGTTCGATGCGTACAAAAAGTCTCCCTATATTGTTGTCAATGGTGTACCCGGAGATGCGCAGAATAACGGCTCTGTTCTCAAAAAGATCCTTACCGCCGATGAACTGAAAAAAGTCTCCGGACCTGGCAACCGTGAGTATTTCATCAAGGATGATGTTTTTACTGCAGGACAAACCATCGTGGCCTTTGCCGGAAGTCCGTATTCTTCGGCGGAAGGAATCCGTAAGAATACCAAGAGCGACTGGCTGGTCATGATGAGTGGCTGGTTCGATATCGAACTCAGTCCCCAGGCCATGTACGGATACTAGTTCCTCAGAAAAGGCCGTACAACAGGCGTCAACGTTTTCCGGTTTTTTTAAAATAAATGTTTAACGAATCGTATTTTTAAAAGGAGATTTTTAATGACATTCAAACAGTTATTGGCTGCAATAGCCGCAACTGCGATTGTTTCGGTAAGCTGTGCGTCTTCTGCCCTGGCGTACCCCTCTGTGTACCCCACAGGTACAACGTTTTATAGTCCGTCAAAAGCGTATAACAGCTATATTTTGGTGCCTCAGGATGACAAGCTGTACAATAGTCGTGACGCGAAATATCGTGATATGAGGGCCAAAAAGAGTGAAAAAACCATCGAAAGTTCAGGTACCGCTTCCGGTGCTGTGAGCAATATGTCCACCTCGGTCAAACTGATTGATATGGACGGTAATGTCATGCACAGATGGTCTGTTACTCCGACACCTAACCGTCGGGATATCCTGCTCCCCAATGGTCATCTGCTGACCATCAACAGCAAGTCCTCCACCGTTGAGGAGAGAGACTGGGACAGCAATGTGGTCTGGGAATACAAATGCGAGTACAAGCCTCATCACTATGTGACCCGTCTGGCCAATGGCAATACCCTGATTCTGTGCGAAGGCCCGGTTCCGGCAAGCCGTTTGAAGGACGTTAAAAACGTGACCGTTCCCTGGTGGGGAACCATCCGTCGCAAGGGCGTAAAGCTGGTGGGTGACTCCATTATTGAAGTTACCCCGGACAAAAAAATTGTCTGGAGATGGAATGCCGGAGATGATCCGGATATGGACGTGAACACCTTCAGCCCTGAAAACGTTGTTCCGGACTGGACCCATGGCAATACCGCTTCGGTTATTCCTGCGAACCACTGGTATGATGAGGGCGACAAGCGTTTCAAGCCCGGGAATATTATTTATAATCCCCGCAACCACGACAAGTTTGTCATTATTGATAAAGATTCCAAAAAGATCGTGTATACATATCAGCACAATTACAAGGGCGGTATGTCCCATGTCCATGAAGTTGAGATGATCCCCAAAAGTTGTCCCGGGGCAGGTAACATCCTCTTCTTTGATAACGGTCTGTTCCCGCGCAACCGGGACCGGGTTGGCCAGAGTCTGGATATTGAAGTCAATCCCGTGACCAAGAATTTTGTCTGGAAATATGAAAGTTGCGGATATTCCAATACGAAATTCTTTTCCAAGACCAAGAGCTCTCAGACCAAACTGCCCAACGGCAACGTGCTGATCTCTTCAGACAATACCGGTCGGATTATTCAGGTTGTTCCTGACATGAGTCATCCTGAGGGCGGAGAAATTGTCTGGGAATATGTGAACGTCAGTGATGTCTCCCGTGCACGGCCTATTCCGTATGATTATTGTCCCCAGTTCAAGAATTTTCCCACGCCTCAGGAACTGGCAGTCACTCCTCCGGACAATACAGATTTTCACCTTACTCCCGCTGCAAACTAGTTTCGCAGTGAGTCATACAATCTGTTAGATAGTATGCGTAAAAAGGCCCTGACACGTTACATGTCAGGGCCTTTTTTATGGGAGATGGAAACTCAAGTATAAAAAATATTGAACGGAAAGGGTCATGAACGAATGATCCTGGGCTTTCAATGAAAAAATGAGGCCCTTTGTACCCTTCGTTTTTTGTGACTATTCAGAACATTGTTTTTCTCGTAGGGGCGACCGGCTGGTCGCCCGGATACAGAGCGGTTATTGTCATGTACCTTACGCTGAAGGACCATTGTTCTATGGGAACATCCTCGCAGAATACGAATGGATAGGTGGTGATCCAGCAGAAGGCGACCTGCTGGTACGCCCCTACAAATTGCCAATGCCAGACACTAAACCAAACCCAGTTTCAGACCCATAGTTTTCGAACAAGTTATCACTGTTCAATTCTTTTTTCACCGCGAAGGGTGAAGAATCTGGGATAGATTGAGCTTTGTTTTGTTGCTTTTCTTCGCGTTCCTTAGCGTTCTTCGCGGTGAAAAAAACTCAATCCCTCAAACGTGGTTTGGTTTAAAAAAGGCCTGCCCGAAAAATCGGACAGGCCTTTTTGCAGGTATGTTTCTACGTGTATTTAGAGCCCGACATTTTTCAGTTTGGGCCCGAGATATTCACGTTCCTCAGGTCCAAGGATGCCCAGAGAGAGACAGATCAGAGTCCAAAGATGGACGGTGTACCAGCCACCTTCAAAGTATTCATTCAGGAAATGAATCTGAGAGTGGCAGTTATGGCAGGGGGCGATACAATAATCGGCACCTGTGGCCAGGATCTGGTCGGTTTTGACTTTACCGAACTTGGCCCGCTGTTCTTTGTAGTTGGTCTGCTGTGTACCGCCACCGCCGCCGCAACAGAAGTTGTTGGACTTGTTGGGGTACATGTCGATGAAGTTTTCCTCGCCGACAACAGATTTGACGATGAATCTGAGCTCGTCGGCAATGGGGTCGCCCAGACTTTTTCGGACTA
>JAQVZR010000176.1 GCA_028708105.1 Desulfoplanes sp.
AGAAATCTCTGGGAGCGATCCAGGTTGGGGCCTTGGCCAGATTGATGTCTTCCCATCCTTGGGGAATATCTTTCATGCAGGAGCGGAACACCGGATGCACCTTACCCCAGTCATGAAGCTCGGCCGCCAGGGAAAGCACGGAAGCAAGGTGATCTTCTCCGACTCCCATCGTGGTGAGGATGGCAGAAAGTTCTTCTGACACCTCGCTGCAGTGTGTGGCAATGGTGCGCCAATGATTTTTTCGGCTCTCCCCCTCGTGATCCTGAGCCAGGTCGGCATTTTCTGTCTCAATGCCCGGGACAATGGGAACCGGCGGGGTTTTCGTATCCGGTTTTTCTCCGGTCCAGCCACGTTGGGTGCTGTAGCCGCCTGTTTTTGATTCCACACAAATGATCATGCCCGGATACGCATCTCCATTTTTCAGAGGAATCCACTGACCATCGAGATAGTCCCATCTCCAGGCGCGTAGTTTTTTGTTTTTGTCTAAAGGCCATTGCTTCATTTTGTAGACGGGTACCGGGCAGAGGGCATCCTTGGTCGGTTGCAGGTTTGCCGGAGGAACTTCTTTTTCCGGGATATCGGCTACCCAGAACACGGAAACATCGCGTTCATCTCCAGAGCGGATGAATCGGCTGATATCCAGATCCGCTCCGGTGAGATCCGGGCTGGTGTCAAAAAGTTCATCGGCTTCACGCCGGGTGAGGAGATGAATATATTCGTAGGGAAAAAGGCGGGACAGAAGTTCCGGATTGTCCGTTTCGAGCATTTCCTCAAGGGAGGTGAGGGTCGCGAGATCGGCTTTGCCGTCCAGGAGTTCCAGAGCTTCTTTTGCCGCCAGCAGTTCCTGGGGTTGATAGGGCAGGGTTTTGTCACCCAGTTCCCGGTCAATGACCAGGATGTTGCCCTGTTCTCCATAGCGTGCACAACGTCCAAAGCGTTGTATCAGGCTGGCCCATGGAGCGAGTTCGGTGATCAGATTGATGGCGGAGATATCTACGCCGGCCTCAACCACTTGGGTTGCCACGATGATCCGGTCGGCATCCGGGGAACAATGTTCTTTTGCCAGAAAACGGTCGGGCCACCTGGCACGTTCAAAGCCCCTGAAACGACTGTGGACCAGTTCGATTTCTGCCTTAATTTTCTGTTTTTGGACCAGGGTGAGGAGTTTTTTATGGATTTCCGTGGCTGTGTCTACAGTATTGACCACGACCAGGGTAATTCTTCCGTACCGGCCCGGTGTTGCATCCATGTGCCTCTTGAGAATCGGTTCTGCCAGATTTCCTTCTGTGCCTTTGGGTGTGGGAATGGTCTGTATTTCAAGTCGTTTAGGGATGTTCCAGAGAGTCCCTGTGCGATCTTTTTCAGGGAGGGTGAGCATATCGTTTTTGAGCTCTTTCAGGTCTGCGTGGGAATCGACACTGTCCATCCACTCGGGGCGGAGGGTGGCACTCATCCACCATGTTTTACAGGGCCGGAAGGTTTTTTCTGCCTTTGCATCGTCATTGCGGAATGCCTGGAGCTGAACCGAGGTGATCAAGGCCACATCCATAAGCTGCACCTCATCCATGACCCACAGACAGTCGGTATTGAGCAGTGCATATTCCATGGGCCACCGTCCCCGCGCCGCGCCGTATCCCCGGTTTAATGCCCGGGAGAGCAGCATGTCCTGAGTGCCGATGAGAATGGCGTTTTCTTCAGGATACAGACGCCAGTCCGTTGCGTCTTCTCCCCCCATCAGAATGTGGATGCCGGTTTTGCCGGAATGAGGTTCTTGGCCATCCCAGATCAGATTTTGGGTTTGAAGAGCCTTCTGCATGTCGCGCATAGTCTGTTCAACCAGAACCCGCATGGGCAACATCCAGACCAGACGCCGGGGCCAGGTTGGATCGTGGCGGATGATCCGGTTATAGATCCATGCTCCACTGACCCCAGCGCTTTTCCCGAACCCGGTGGGGATGCGGGTAAGGCGATTGATGCAGTCTTGAGCATTGCCGATATCTGCCTGCCATGCATGGGGGGCAAATCCGGTGAGCGTTTTGAACCATTCAGTATACGACATGGTGTTCATTGTGCCTGTCTCCCGGTTCGATATGTTTGCTACTGGAGGTTGTGTTATAGATCGCATGCATATTTTTGACGGTTTTTCGCACTTCTTCCCTCAACCACCCCGGTTCCATAACCTCGCACTCGGCCCCCCACCTCGCAGCCCACCAATAGACCTCCCGAGGTTCGGTCACTTCCACCGCAAAGGTCAGGGAGCCGTCGGCATGGTTGGTGATTTTTTGGGACGGGTGGCGGAATTCTTCCCGGATATACGGGGCTGCTTTTGGTGAAAATCTGATCCGTACCCATTGGGGGGTATCTCCGGAAAAGATGCCGAAGGAACCGTTATGGAATGTTTTGAAGTCGTATTCTTTACAGGGGGAAAAACGAAGATGGGTAGAAGTTATTGATGTTATGCGGCAGGCCTTGAAGCAACGCATCTCTTTTCTTTCAACACATTTTGCATCCAGATACAGGGAGCCCGCATAGGTATATAATTGGAAAGGATGGATGGTGTAACTCATGGGATTATGTCCCGGTTTGGTATATTCAACGATAATCCGGTTGCGTAGGGCAATGTCCTTTTGCAGGTGTACCAATATTTTCTTTGGGCATCCATAGATGGGGGGAATGCCCGTCTGATCTAAAAGGTCCCGACAGGTTGTGCATAATTCCTTGTCTGTTGCAGACATGAGTTGACGGGCTGCATCCTGGGCGCAGTTGGACAAGTATGATTCCTGGGTTTTTCCGATTTGTCCCAGCAGGAGAAAGAGGGCCAGAATTTTGTCCAGGGAAAGAGTGCTCAAGGGAATGGTCGTGTCCTTGTCGATGACATAGTGTTTTTCCCGAGGATCGTGATGAAAAAAAAATCCTAGAGCTTCCAGAAATTTTTTATCTCTGGAAAATTGTGTTCGGCTTATTCCCAACTGGCCCCAAAGTTTGTGACCGGTCAGTTCCGGATGGGTTTTGATTTCCTGGTACATAAGTATAATACGTTGGAGCTGTTTGTTCCGTGTGATTGTACGCATATATTTCTCCTGAAAGCAGAGAGGGGGCCAGGGAATGTTTCACCCCACTCCCCATCTGTGGGGAGTGGGGTGAAACAAAGAATATGGGTGAACTGGAAAATTGTACAATTATACACCGTTACAAATTGAATGACAAGGATGCCTTCAAAAAGGATGTATTACATTTTTTTGTTTGCCCGGCAAAGCCGGGTCCCCATCCGCTTGGAAGAAAGTGGAGATGCCACGTCTGAAGGGAAATCAATCCGAATTCCAAGGGCGTTTCTGGTAACGGAAGAGGCTGGAGGAAGAGATAGGAAGTGAATGGTACATAGCGTAAGCGAACCTGATTCGGCTCATGCAGTGGGTAAGCCTGCCAAATAGGCGAAGCCCGATAACGGAGTGGAGGAGAAAACGGAAACGATCTGCAACTATGATTGCAGGGGCTGTTGGAGGCCAAAAGAACCAGCAGTTGCGAAGGAGTGAAGTTCTATCGAAAGTTTTGGAAACGTGCTGGAAAGGTGGATGGAGAACAAGCCGCCTGACGAGGCGGACACGCGTAGCGGAGGTACCCACGCTAACAGAAATGGTGACAAGTTTGACAAACAAATCGACACCGGCGAAGACACCATGTTGGAATTATTGCACCCTGTGGGAAGGATTCTGCTTATCTGAACGTAACCCAAGGAAACACAATGAGTGACTGGGGATGGTCACGCTATGTACCCGTGGCTGAAAGAAGACAAAAAGCCCTGCGGGAAATGGCCAAGCTGCGTAAAAAAGGAAAAAATATCTGTCCAGTGGAAATAGAGGGACGGACTATTGTTCGCACCTTCTGGGGTAAAGGCTGGTGCACCCATCTGGAGTCATTTTCCGATTATGATAACCGTCTGCCCAGAGGTCGAACCTATGCCCGCAACGGTTCGGTCTGCCATCTGGAAATCAACAAAGGGCACGTTACGGCCATCGTCAGTGGCTCTGAATTGTACAAAATCGCAATAAAGATCAAAAGCCTGCCGGCAACCAGGTGGAATTCCATAAAGAAACTATGTGCGGGACAAATCGGCTCCATGCTGGAACTTTTACAGGGCAAAATTTCCAAGCAGGTCATGGAAGTGGTGGCCAACAAGGAAAATGGGTTGTTTCCATTGCCGGGAGAGATGAAGTTTACGTGCTCCTGCCCGGACGGGGCCATGATGTGTAAACATGTGGCTGCTGTTTTGTACGGTGTGGGCAATCGCCTGGATTGCGACCCCGGGTTGCTGTTTGAACTCAGAGGTGTCGATGCTCAGGAACTGATTGCCGAGGATATGAATCTTCTTGACTCGCAACAGGCAAGCTTGGGTGACAGTCTGGCCGAGCAGGATCTGGGAGATATTTTTGGCATCGAGCTGGATTCTGAAGTGCTGAATGAACCTGCGGTTGAAAAGGTTCCACAACCCTCTACAAAACAACCATGCAACGTTTCCAACGTTCAAAAAATTAAAGCAAGGTCCGGGATTGGCACAACCAAAGCGGCAGCCAAAACCAAACGTTTCAGCCCTACAGGTCCGAAAATCAAAAAGCTGCGTGAGGCCCAGGGACTTTCTTTTGAAAAATTTGCGGATAAGGTGGGGGCGTGCACGGGAACAGTGCGCCGTTGGGAATCAAAACGCGGCAAAAACAAGATGCGTGCTGATTTTTTGCAGGTCCTGCAGGAGATGTTTGCAGAACATTCATGACCCGGATCAATCCGGTTGTCTTCATGGCTTCATTATGTCAATCATACAAATCTCCCCTTCCGGTCGCCTCAGCCTGAGCAAAAATGAGGCTCAAGAACTGGATGCTTTGTCCGCAGCCTTCAGCCGAAATTGGTGTGAGGGCTTGTTCTGTCTGGCCGCCAAACGTGATTTTTGGCCTGCGTATCCTGAGCTGAAGTTCTGGGAATATCTGGCCTCCAGCTACCTGACCAGGCTCTGCCATACTCCCCCGGAGCATTCCGAGCCGGATATCAAACCACCCTCGAAAACTGAACTGGAGTCCATGCTTGATACCGCTCCTCCCATGCGCGGTGGAGAGTATCTCACTATAGATTTGTTGCTTGTTGTCTGGAATTCTCTGGCCGGATGGGTGGAAT